>JAZRPU010000001.1:0-4572 GCA_045649365.1 Eubacteriales bacterium
ATGACATGAAACAGATTATTCCCATAACAACAGCATTAAGTTATAAATTTACCGATGATGAAGAATATGTAAAAAAAGAAATTGAACGTTCGGGGAAGGGGACGTTGCTCTTAAAACTTATTCCTGAAAATATTTGCGGAAAATTTGTCAATGAATCCTGAACATATTACATAAGTAATCAAAAAAATAAAGCTATTGCAAATAAAAAACGTTTTGCAATAGCTTTTTTATATTGTGAAAAATGAGATAATAATTTAATAGCAAAAAGAGAGCCAAAAACCTCTCTTTTTGTTTGGAATTAAATTTGAAAATGTATGAATCAACAAGATTTTTAAAGCTTGCACGCTAAAATATCCGCTGATTTATATCTTTTATCAGAGTTTATATTTGTACATTTTAGAACAATTTTTGCAGCTTTGCCTTTTGCTAACATTTCGCTGGGATGTTTTCCTGTAAGCATTACGTTAATCATAACCCCAACTGCATACACATCAGTTCTTGTATCACTTTGAGCAATCCCAAGCTGTTCTGGCGAAGCATATCCTACAGTTCCCATAATGACGGTATCTTTTCTTGCTGATGACATCTTTCGAGATGCATTGAAATCAATTAAAACAACTCTACCGCTTGATGTAATCATAACGTTTTCGGGCTTAACATCTCTGTGTATCAAGTTTTGGTTATGTAATACTGTAAGGGCATTGCAAACAGACTTTATAACCTTTCGCATTTCAGAGTAGTTGTATTTATCGATTTCTAATAATTCTGCAACGGTTGTTCCGTTGATATATTCTTCTAATACTATTGTTCCATCTTCCAAATTTATAACGTCATATATTAAAGGAAGATTTTCGCACTGTATTTTATATAACCATTCGTATGCAGGTATCGCAGTAGGATAACTGCGCAGAATAATGTCTTTTTTTAATTCTTTATTCCTTGCTCTTATTACTTTGCATTCGTTTTTGCTGCTTAACACAGAAACTAAGGAATATATTTTAAAAAAATCATCAATATATTGTTTTCTGTTCATGTTCACCCGATTGATTTAAATTTTAAAAATTGTTATTTTCTAATCAAAGAAAAAGTATTGTTGCTACTTAAATACTTTGCATTGCTCTCCGGATTCGATAAATCAATCTTTCGCGAAGATTCATACCATCCGTTTGGCTCTAAAAAAACAACGCCCGCCAATAAATGACATTCGCTGAAAGCACCTTTTTGTATGCTCGTTACATTGATTCCTATAGTTACCTTCTCTAATGAAGTACAAGATGAGAAAGCACAGGAACCAATATTCGTAACAGAGTTAGGAATAGTAATGTCGGAAAGCGAAGAACAACTTGAAAAAGCATAAGACCCAATATTTGTAACAGAGTTAGGAATGGTAATATCGGAAAGTGAAGAACAGCCCGAGAAAGCATAAGAATCAATGTTTGTAACAGAGTTAGGGATAGTAATGCCTGAAAGCGAAGAACAACCTGAAAAAGCATAAGACCCAATATTTGTAACAGAGTTAGGGATAGTAACGCTGGAAAGGGAAGAACAACCTGAAAAAGTATCAGATTCTATAATTTTAACAGAGTCAGGTATAGTAATGCTGGAAAGTGATATGCAATACTTGAAAGCATTGATGCCTATACTTACAACAGAATTAGGTATAGTAATTTTTGAAAGTGCTCCACAATATGTGAAAGCGTGAGAACCTATATTTGTAACAGAGTCGGGTATAGTAATGCTTGAAAGTGAAGAACACCCTGTGAAAGTATTAGGTTCTATACTTTTAACAGAGTCAGGTATGATAATGCTGGAAAGCGAACGACAATCTGAAAAAGCACCGGAATCTATGCGCGTAACTGAATTTGGTATAGTTATGTTCGAAAGTACTTCACACCCCGAGAAAGCATAAGAATCAATGCTTGTAACAGAATTTGGGATGGTAATGCTTTTAACACATGGTAAATCAAAGAAAGAACTTTCGCCTAAACATGTTATACCATCATTTATTATTATTTCATTTATAGAATATTTATCTACATACCAAGGACTTTTTAAAGAAGTAGGTAATGTACCTGTTCCACTTATAATGAGAGTGGTGTTAATTCTTTCAGCGGTTATGTTTTCGTTGACAATATAAGTTATTTTAGTGACTTTTTCCGGCTCTTGCAAAGATTCTTCAGCTGTTGAAGATTCAACCTCTGAAGATTCTTTTTCCTGTGAAAAATCTGCTTTATCTGATGTAGCAGAGCTTTCAATTGTTTGTTCGCTTTCTTCGTTTTCTGATTTTTCACTTATATTTAAAAATAAACTTGAATCGTCATTTGAAAACACGCTTCCTTTTTCTGAAATCATTTCTCCGGATAATACATTTTCAGAGCCATTATTTTTATGTAATAAAAGCGTACAAAGGGGAATTAAAACAAAAATTGAAAGAAGAATACACAGAATAAAAATGATTTTTCCTTTTTTTCTATGTTTGATAATTATATTTTCTTTTGCTTCAAAAGAAGTCATGCAATAAAGACAAAAACGCGCATTATCTTGAATTTCTGTGTTGCATTTGGGGCATCTTTTCATTATCTTATCCTAAAGTTTCCAAGCCATAGTCAAAAAGCATTTCATTTATCTTGGTAATAGGTAGCTTTTTGCAAATTCCGTAAATCACAACACAATCAAAAGGAATTTTAACGTATAGTGTTGAATAACCCGCACATTTTAAAAGGGTCTGAACTTCATCTAAAGAAAGACCCATTGCAATTGCAAGACAGAGAAGTTTTTTTCGTTCGGGAATTCTTTTTCCCGAAAATATCTGATAAGCATAAACCTCGCTTATTTCAGAAGCAGAAACTATATTTGTTTTCTTGAGATTGTGCTTTTTTAAAAGGTCTGTCAAAAGAGTTGATAATTTCTCTTTTATCATATAGTCCTTGTTTTCATCATAAAAGGTCTTAAAATCTGCGCAAAGTCCTAATTCTTCGACAATTTTTCCGGTATCTTTCATTATGAGTCTGTTACCTCTCTAATTGCAATTATTATTGTAATTTATATCTTCGTTCCAACTAATTATGAGATTATAGCAAATAAATAGTCTTTTGTCAACTATAGAAAAAATTGAATTTTTGCAAAAAAATGCGATTTTTATGCTGCCAGCATAAGACTTTTTGATAAAAAAGTGGTAAAATAACAAGCAAAATGGATTTTTCTGCTATATTTAATTTTTTAAAATTCAAAAGAGAATAGTTGTAAGAAAACAATAATTGAAAATGCATGAAAATATGTATTTTCTTTGAGTATAAAATAATGCTTATATTTTTTAAGGCTGTTTTCGAAGAAGAGAATATTAATCCTGTCAAATATGTTTGTCGAAAAAAATAAAAAAATACATATCGGAGTAAAATACTGTGAAAAAAATAGATCTTGGAAAATCATGCCCATATTGTAATATTTCTTTCAAGGAAGGAGATGAAATTGTATACTGCGCTAATTGCCATACGCCACATCATTTATCGTGTTGGCAAGCTAACAATGGGTGTTCAATGTCCGGATGCTACGGTAAGATTGTTAGTGAGATGGGTGTCAGCGTTAATCAAGGGACAGTTGTTTCTGAACAAGCTAAAACAGAGCATGAGGAACGTATTCGTCTTGCTGAAGAACAAGTTAAACTTGATCAGGATAAAATTAAAGAAGAGATAAAACGTGTTGACGATGAAAAGAAAAAGAAAAAACGCCGTAAAAAAGTGATATGTATTTCAATTCTATCATTTTTCTTCGTTGTATCCATTACGTTAGGTACAGTGTTTTTCGGCATTCCTTACCATAAATACAAGGTTGCTTGTAAATCTTTGGATAATGGCGAATATGATATTGCATATCAAGCATTTTTAGATCTGGATGATTTTATGGATAGTGCAGATATGGCAAATAAAGCACTATATCAAAAGGCGGAGTCAATACTCAATAACAAAGAATATGATACTGCCTATCAAATGTTTTTAGATTTGGGAAGCTTTATGGATAGTGCTGATATGGCAAATAAAGCGCTGTATCAAAAGGCGGAGTCAGCACTTAACAACAAAGAATATGATTTGGCTATTCAGACTTACGAACAATTGGGAGATTATGAAGATTCTCAAGAAAAAATTTTAGAAGCCAAATATCAAAAAGCTGATAATTATCAAAATGAAAAAAATTACAAAGATGCATATCAGTTGTTTGTTGAACTTGGAGATTATAAAGAAAGTAAAGACGAAGTCTTGGTAACGATCTTACTTTGGGAGGCGGAGGCTCTTGGATCCGGTAGTACAACTTTAGCATATTCATTCTCTCGTACAGTTGAACTTAATTATAGTCAATATGAGATGTTCTATTCAACAATTTTGCTTTTCTTAAATGGACGTGATAATGCAGAGTATTGGTTTGATTGGGGCGCAACTTCGGCATCAGAAAACGTTAAAACTATGCTTGAAATGTTGCCATCATATTACAAAGACACATCAACATTGTTGGAATTATTTAATCATTTAACAAGTTATTCTTATCTATTTGATTTGTTCAAGGATAATAAAACTCTTG
>JAZRPU010000002.1:0-12042 GCA_045649365.1 Eubacteriales bacterium
TTTGCTTCAGGTTTTGGTGCTTCAACTCCGTTTTTGATAGCGGGGAAGAGCAAAACGCCTTTGAAATTGAGAGGATAATCCGCATTAATATGAATATAGAAAAGCGGTGGCTGGTAATCATGGAAAACCTTGCGGTAAAACTCATTATAATCTTCTGCTTTAAGTTCAGACGGATTTCTTTGCCAGATTGGTTGTGTATCATTAATGAGTTCTGCTTCTTTATCATCTACCGTAAGATATATTTCCACGGGCATGAATGCACAATAACGGTTTAATATCTCTTTGATTTTTTCACCGTCAAGATATGACAATTCATCTTCAGAAACGCGAAGAACAATTTCCGTTCCCTTTGTTTCTTTTTTGCCCTCTTTCATAGAATATTTTCCATCGCTGTCACATTTCCAGAAAACAGCAGGAGCAGCCGTATATGACTTTGTGTTCATTTCCACAATATCGGAAACCATAAAAGCGGAGTAAAAGCCTAAACCGAAATGTCCGATAATTCCACCCGAACTCCCTTCTTCGCCCTCATATTCAGCAATGAAATCAAGGGCACCGGAAAGCGCTATCTGATTTATATATTTTGAAACCTCGTCTTCAGACATACCAATTCCGTTATCTGAAACGGTTATAGTTTTTTCTTCTTTGCTTACTTTAACGTCAATTCTGTAAGGTGCGCCGTCATCTTCAGCGTTAGAAAGAGAAACTAATCTTTTATGCTTTGTTATAGCGTCGCAAGCATTAGAAACAAGCTCTCTTATAAAAATATCTTTATCGGAATAAAGCCATTTTTTAATAACTGGGAAAATATGCTCCGTTTGTACGGAAATTCCACCTTTTTCTGCCATTTTAAAACCTCCGTTTTCCATGTTAGCTCATATTGAATTTGATGTAAACACCACCGCAAAAAAGTTCACTTGCGGGAGAACGCCCACTTCAAAAAAAACTTGATTTGTCTTAAGGACAAATCAAGCTTCTGTGGTGGAGCATACGGGACTCGAACCCGTGACCCCAACACTGCCAGTGTTGTGCGCTCCCAACTGCGCTAATGCCCCAAAACTCAACGGTATGAATTATATCACATACCGCTTTATTTGTCAATAGTTTTTAGAAAAATATATATGAGCGGCTTTTTCAAGCTGAATTAAAATTTATGTCATTTATTAAATTTATATCTTGTAAAAACAAGTTTTCAAACAGTTAAGCTATTCGGGCTGAAATATCTTTTTCTCATTTTTTCAAAATTGTTTTTTATTTGAAAGCTCGACTGTTAATTGATGTTTTAAAGCAATCTGCTTTTGGTAAATTCCTTTTTCTCCTTATTGCCCACAGCCCGAAAAAGTCGGGCTGTGGGAAGAACAGCAAAAACAAATATCATTTTAGGCTGTTCTTTTGCGGACATACATACGTTTTACTGAATATCAAGTTTTCTTGTTTTTGGTGCTTCTTCTTTCTTTTTGGGAAGATTAAGAACAAGAAGTCCGTCGGTGTAAGAAGCGGAAACTTCAGCTTCATCTACAGAAGAGATATCAAAGCTTCTGATGAACACGCCTTGCATTCTCTCCTTGTGAATGAGAGTTCCTTCTTTCGATTCGCTTTCTTCCGCACGTTCAGCGGTGATAGTAAGCTTTCCGTCTTGAACTTCAACGTTTATGTTTTCCTTTTTGAATCCCGGCAATTCCGCTTCAAGAACAAAACGTTCTCCCAAATCTCTGATATCGGTTTTGAATCCAAAAGGTCTTGCATGAGCAAACATTTCACGTTCAAGCTTTTCAAATTCTCTGAAAGGGTCTATTTCCCTTTTTCCGTTTACATAAGGCATTAAATTAAACATAACATTTCCTCCTTTTTAGCCTTTATATTGTTTTAAACGTACATTTTTCAATACACGTTTTGCACTCTCTTTAGTGTACGGTCATATTATACCCCAAATATATTAACATTTATACATTTTTGTGTGTTCTCTCTGTAAATTCTGGCACTATATACCACGGAGTGCTAAAAATATTTTTCGTTTTTTAGCACTCGCCTTTTAAAAAGCGCTCCATTTAAATAATAAAGGTCTTGACAATTTCGTTTATCAAGACCCAAAAATCATATTAATATTTTTTAAAGATACACAAGCAACGTAAAAAACGTTTTCAGCAATGCTCTGTTTTATACAATCATGTATAAAATAAGCATTATCAGTCCGTCAGCTTTTAAAAAGGCAGAATAACTCAACGAATTAAAACAACTCATCATTCCGAATCAATTATTTTTTCGTATTTCTTTTTCCATGCGGCACAGAGAATCAAAGCAAAAAAAATCAACGCTCCCCAGAAGAAGCACACGGTTTTCCATCCCAAATTCGAAGCCATCACAGCAGTACCGAAAGCAGAAGCGGCAGAGCCCGCATAAACCGCCGAATTAAAAATTCCCGACATCGTTGAGCTTTTTCCGTATTTCGAAAATCTTTTCGGAACAGTACAAACTATCATCAGATTAACCCCATGAATGCAAACGGTTATAATAGACATCAAAACAATATCCAACGCGGGAAACGTTGAAAAGAATACAAGCAAAACTGTGCAAGCAAAAAAAGCAATCCCATAGAATATAGACGCGGCTTTTAGTTCATTACCTATTTTTTCACCCGCTTTTTTGAAAACGTCTAAAAACAAAGCACAAAAAATTGGGATTACCGCTCCTGTCAATATGGAAAAGAAGGAGCTTTTGCTGTAAACGTCACTTATATAAGTGGGCATCCAGACGGAAATTCCATCTCTCAAAAAACCTGCGGCAATGGTAGAAATCAGCATCGGAATAAACCCAATGGAAATTAAAAATTTTGTCCATTCCTTTTTATTTATTTTTAAAGGAATTTTTTCTTCTTTTTTATCTTCTCTGACAGATACAGACTGAAGCTTTTTCGTTTTTTTCAGCCAAAAGAACGAAAACCCCATTGACAAAACGCCTGTAAAGGCAAAAACCGCTCTCCAATGGAATGCTGATATTATAACAGGGGCTAAAAGATAAATTAAAACTGTTGCAACGTATGAGGATTGACTCACTCTCACAACCGTATTTGAATATTCATCGGAGAGGTTATCAACAATCATTCTCACAAGTGACGGCCATATCAACGACTGAAAAGCTCCGTTTAAACACCACACAACGTTCATAACGTATATATTAGGGAAAAGGCAAACAACGAGATTTATGAAAGCACTACCAAAAAGTCCGATAAATATTATCTTTTCACTTTTATATTTATCTCCAAAAAATCCGCTTATTATCTGAACAATGCCATAAGTTATCAAGCTACCCATAATGGCAACGCTTGCCAAGGTTTTGGTAACGTTCATTTCATTAATTATTTCTGTAAGCACAGCAGAATAATTTTGTCTTGCAAGATAACTGAAAAAATATGCGGCACAGAATAAAAGCTTTATTTTTTTATCCTTGATAATTTGAACCCCCCTTTTTTATTTCGTCAAAAAAGCACTTATGACCGCACAATCGTATCATAAGTGCTTTCTTTATCTGTTAGTCAACACATTATCAAAAACAATTATTATTTTTAATAATGATTTTATCTTCTTTCTTCACCAGCTTTAAAGCCACAAATCTTGCATTTTCCAAAGACACTCAATTTCCCTGCACAACGGTCGCAAAGCTTATTGGAACGTCTTCTAAGAATTTCAGAATTATAATAAGGAGTTCCTTTAAGTGTTAAGAAAAGCTCTGTAGGAAGAACGTCACCAACGGGGTTAACGGGATTTGTTAAATCCAAGAGAACTACCTCCGCTGTTCCATCATCACTTGCGGGAGGATTAACGTACATAAGCTTTCTGCAATTAAAGAAAACTTGTCTTCCCACGGTGATTTTTTCGTTCATGGAAATAGAAGTCATTTTTATGCAACCGTAGAAAGCCTTATCACCCAATTTCATAATAGAATAGGGAAGATTTATATGTGTAAGCTCTTCACAACGGTCAAAGCATTGGATGGGTAATTCAGTAAGATTATCGGGAAGGTCAATGGAAGTTATTCCCGATTCTTTAAAGCAAGCAGGGTTAAGCTCTTCAACGCTGGAAGGAAGAACTATCTCCGACAATGCCTTACAGCCATAAAATGCATTTGTTTCAATTTTAACTATTCCGTCGGGTAAAACAACGGATTTAAGATTTTTACAAAGCTCAAAAAGGGAAGCATTAATAACTTTGACTCCTGAAGGAATTATAACCTCTTCAAGAGAAGCACATTCTTTAAATGCACCTCTTTCCAACTGCTTCAAGGTGTTTGAAAGCTTGATGCTCTTTAAAGAAACACATCCTCTGAAAGCTTCATCACTTATGTATTCAACGTTATTTCCAAGCTCACATTCTTCCAAAGCGGCACATTCAAAAAATGCACCTTTTCCAATGAATCTTACGCCTGACAAATTAACTACCCTTTTCAAATCCTTGCTTTGATAAAAGGCATCGCGTTCAATACTCTCTACCTTATCAGTAAAAATAACTGTTTGAACGCCTCTGCTACCCGTGAACACACGAGCGCCAATGGAAGTTACCGCATCGGGAAGGATTACTTCGGCAAACTTTCCCGTGAATCTTTTAAGGACTCCGTTTTCAACCTCCATGTGTTTCCATATTTTAAGCTTGTTATAAATATCGAAAGCCTCTTCGTCAGTAGGTGCTTTATCAAGAATTTTATCGTAAACTCTTTCTGCATTTGCCCAATCACAAAGCTTTAAATATTTTTTTCCGAGAAATTGAAGTTCCTCTAAAGTTTCATTTTGTGGAGCGTTTGTCATAACGTTAACCGTTACTCCCGCGGGGGCATTCTGCACCATTGCCTTTTCTCTGAGTCTTTCAATAGAATATGAAAGACCGCAAACAGAACAGGTTGCATTCTGTCCTCCGGAATTCATAACGAGTGCGCCTGAACAAACGTCGCAAATTAAAGTTGCCATATCTTTTTCAACCGCTAATGCGGGTTCCTCCCTGTCAAAGGATTTGTATAATTTTGTTTCTCGCGAATTAAATTAATCCACGCTGACCTTATCAAGTAAGGTCTTCATATTGGAACGGAATAAAGGTAATTGTTCCGCAACGGGTTTCTCCCCCTGCAAAATCAAACCATTTGTCCGAACCGGAGCCACCAACTGAACATCTGAACTTGATTTCAAATTCTTTTGCAAGTCCGTTGGTAGAATTAAGGTTACCAAACGCCTTGATAATATCGTCGGTATCAACCTTGAGGGCATAAACAAATTTCAATTTATCAAGATTTTCTTTTTTGTAGGTTGAATATTTATAATACCAGTTTTGAGCATCGGTATTATTTGCTGTTTTAATAATGCCTTTGATTTTGGAAGCGCTTCCATTAACGTCTACCCAGCCCTCATCAGCTTTGATAAAGTATTGTAAAGCGTTTGCATCGAAGGTGGCAGAAGAGCCATGTTCATTTTTCACAGCAACAGCGACAAAAACTTCATCTTTGATAAATTCATTTTTACCGCTATCTGTTTTGGGGGCAGATATAACTGTCCATGTATCTCCGTTTTTAGTAACCTCTTCAGCCATAAAAGTAGTGCCAAATTGGTCAACAAAAATCTCAACCTTTAAATCTTCAGCAGCAATCGCTGTCAATCTCATGTTGTACAAATTAACCGTAGTGTCATGAATGAGAGGATTTGCGCTTCCAGCCATGGAGAAAGCTTCTCCCTCGTCATACGCCCAATAGCTTTGACCGTCACTTCTTTCTTTGTATTCAACATCTGCTAAATAATTCTTATAAAGAGTGATATAGTTTGCATGAGAAACGCTACTGTTGGGATTCTTTATAGTTGCTTCAAAGAACGCCCAACCTGTTGTTTCGCTGTTTCCGTCATTATACAAGGAATATCCTGATGAAACCAAAGGATATGGAACAGAATCTGTTTGTTCTGAAGCATATTGAATGTAACCATTCGCATTAAAGCGAACGTTTACTTTCATTTCTGTTCCGTAAAACGGTTTGCTTGGAGTTCCGTAAACACCATCTTGAGGAACGTTTAATTTTGAATTAGTTCCGCAAATAAGCCAATCTTCTTTCAAAATGCCATCTTCTTCGCAATCAGCGTCTACTTTGTGATAAACAACGTTGTTTGCAACAAAAAGACGATTTAAAGCACTTTGGGCAGCTTTTCTATCGGAAATGGCATCCAATGTGTTTTGCCTGAGTGTTTCAGGCCACTCAACACCTCCGGCTCTCGGTTCTCTGAAAACGACGCAGAAGAAATAAAGGCCATTATGTTGTTTGGTGGGATTATGAATCTTAAGTTCAGTATAACGCTCACTTATTGAATCAAAGGCGGAAGTACGAGGTGTAGATGTAAGGCTCGCTTTTATGGGAACATTCGTTCCATCTCCAAAGGTAATATTAAAGTTTTGGTTAGTGAAATTTTCTCCATTACCAATTTTTTTAGCACCCTCATATTCAGGCTTATTGTTAACGTACCAACACTGCCAAACACCCGTCAAGGTTTTGGCAATATTAATTCTAAACGGTGCATAAACGCCTGTAGAACCACTATAAGTTTCATTTCGGGGCAATGCTCCATTTACAAAATCCGTTATTTTATAATCATTGCCATACGACTCTCTTCCATATCGATCCACGGTATAGTAAGTATTGATTGCATCAGCGTTTTTAACTATAGCATTTTCGCCATCGGAAATATATTTATAGAACAATCTGTAACAAATCCTGTTATTATACGAAACGTTATTTGCACTGTCGAAAGCGTAATAATAACCCTGATTTTCATATTTATGTATGCTGAATCTAGGGTCATCATCATTGTAGAAAGCTGAGTTAACGTAAAGACTTTGTTTATATCTTTCGCTTGTAAATACGTCTATCGACTCGCCCTTATCGTTTGTTCCGCGTGAAGTTTTAAAATATGGTAAAACTGCTTCAACTTCATAAATTGTAGCGTCGGTATCAATACGAACGAGAACGTCAATTACTTCCGTTTCCAATTTATCAATAGAAACGTTTGAATTAATCCAGAAACGTCCGTTTGAACCATGGTTAAAGTCCCAAAGCTGAAGCATTCCTGCATTGTAAGCCGCAATATCAACAACTCTGAAGTTTTCTCTTTCACCGGTAGAATAGTTGAAACAAATAGGGGACATATAATATCCGCCATCGGCATTCAAGGAATAGAAAATAAAATATCTCTGACAAACGCTGCTTGAGCTGTTTGCCCAAGTAACGTAAGCTTTTTCACCGCTCGCTGTGCCAAAGCTTTTGTTTGCAGAAAGATAAACGTTAGAAGCGTTGGAAGGAGAAATTGTCCAAAGGATTCTGTTTTTTCCATCATTTCTATCGCCACACTGAAGATTCATATACTGACTTCCGCCGTCAGACAAAACTTCAGGGGCAGTTATTCTACCATTTACAGCATCAGCATAGTTACCATTACTGGTGTGATTATAACCACCGTTTGTCAACCCTCCATTGTAGGTAATATTATATCCTAAAACCGTGTCATATTCTATGAATCCTGAACCGTAGTCGTGAGGATCAGTAAATAACTTTTCACGCCCCAAAGCGTCTTTAACAACATTTCCGCTTGAATCCAACTCTTTTCTATGAGCAGAATCGTGAGGGTCCATTTTTGACAAGCTGGAAATAGTAGATTTTATGCCTTTATTCTCTGTTGCAGCATTATTATATTCACCCGTAAAACCATATTTCATAGATGAATCGAAATCCTGCAAAAGAGGAAGAACAAGCCATTCGCTCCATCTATGGCTGGAAGAACTAACATTCCAATTAGCACGTGTACCCTTTTGAGAATCTTCTATTCTTCCGCCAAGAGCAAGCGGTGTCCATTCACCGCCACCTGTTGCATTTAAATATCTGCCGTCCTCTACACTTTGTATTGTGTACATAGTAGTCGTAGAGGCATCTTGGTCATATTCATTATATCTGTCAGATACCGAGGATGAGTTATTTTGTTCAACGCGTTTAAGTTTCCATTGCTGTATGCTGCCACCGGGAGCACCGCTGGGCCAAACCTTAACAACACCATTATGGTTAGTTAAAGAAGTTCTGGGTTTTCCATTACCGTCTGACCAGGAAGGAGTATTTGTCAAGTTGCTTTCTGAAATTTCATAGGAAGAAATCTGAAAGTTTCCGTTTGAAAGCTTTTCAAGTCTCCAAACGAAGTTAATAACGTCAAAACCTTCGTAAAAGCTTTCTTTAATAGGAGTTAATGAAGGTTTGGAGCCATTATCTCCGGCAGTCTTTGCATATCCTGTGTACTTGAGGAAATTTCCTATAGGGTTTTGAGCACCTTGAAAGTTGATATAAGCATTGCTGCAGATAATAACATACATAGACGAACCCGCCGCCATTTGGTTAAGGTCTGTCATGTTTTTATATCCACCATTTCCATCGGAAACCTTAAACTGTTCGTTTATAGTTTTATATATTAACTGATCGCCGTCTTTCTCATATCCATAATGGTAAAAAGCTTCACTTGATTTTTGGCCAACATGCGTATTGTAAACTTCGCCATATAGTCTCGTAAATTCGTTCTTTGCCCTTTCATCCTCTTTGCTTTCATAAGGATGCGCTGAATCGTATGCAGGAAAAGCAACAAAGCTTTCAAGCACCAATGGCACAGCCAAAGCAACCAGAATCAAAAATGAAAGTATCTTCTTCAGTTTAGATTTATTACCCATATTACAATTACCTCCAATGCGCAAAAACACGCTTAAAAACATTTTACTAAAAGGCGAATGTGCAAAAACGAACTATTCACCAACATATTCAGCCACATACATCAATAAGCACGCTCGCGCCAAAACATGTTCAGAGCTTACCTTTGACTGATACTTTACACACAGCCCAAAAGAGAACACACAGTATACTTTTATATACCTGTCCCACTTTATTCAGTATATAAAGCTTCCGTTGTATTTTAACACATAAAACCTCTGATGTCAAGATAAAAATCCCAATAATTCGACTTTTTTTGAAAAGTTTCTGTGCATTTTCTACAAAATTGTCACAACACAAAAGCTAATATCGTCATTTCGCCCATTTTTTCTCGTTGCTCGCTCCGCAAGGCAAAGGGCAACGTCTTTTGCAGACAAAGAACTGTTAGTATCGATAAGCTCTTTTATTGTTTCAGCCACCACCGACTCACCACCGTCAGAAGCCATTATGACCACATCTCCCGAGAAGCAATCGAGAACAGTTTGTTCTGCGCAAGAGGAGGATATTATTCCGCATGGCAAGGTTTTCGATGCTATGGAATAAGCTCTCTTGTTTCTCCAAACCCAAGTAGGGGCCGCCCCCGCCTTTATAGCGGTCATCTTCCCTCTCACCAAATCTATCTCCAACAAATCCACCGTAGTGAATATTTCATCTTCAGATGAAGAAATAACGTTTCCAAGCATAGAAACAGCTCCCGCTTTATCAATTCCCGCCGAAATCAGCTTTTCCAAAAACACCGTTCCCAGCCTTGAGCAAAGAGCAGCATCCCGACCGCTGCCCATACCGTCGCTTATGAGTGAGTAAAAGAACCCATCGCTGTCTTCAAACGCAGATATGCTGTCACCGCAAATTATTTCTCCCTTTTTAGCAATGGAAATTTTATAGAAATCCGCTTTAAGAGGGCACAAAGCCTTAAAGCTCATTTTAGCGGTTTTCCCCTCCGTTTCAAAGCATACGGATTCAACGTTTTTATCAAGTATTTTTTCCGTTTCCGTTTTAACGGTTTTTTCGGGGAAAGGGAGCTTGAAGGGTATACCCGTAATTTCCACAAGAGGAAGTCTTGCCCCCGAAACGTCTACTTTCAAGGCGCGAACGTTTTTAAGCTCCAACGCCATTTTCAGTTTATTCGCCAAAGTGACATCATGATAGCATCGGTTTTCTGCTCGCCTTTCGCCCAAAGAAAGTATGCGGGACATAGCCATATAGTCCTCTGCAAGAGAATCAATTCTTAAAGAAGTTTTATATGGATTTTCTTCTATCATTTCATTAATCTTTTCTTTAATAATTCCCCATCTGGAACATCCCGTGGCGAAAGAATCGGAAAAATCCGCATCATCGATTTTTCTGTTTTTCAAAACTCTTTGACAAAGGCGGATTTTCAATTGTTCCGTTGGCATTTTACACCCTGTGCAAGTTTCACACTCAAAAGAAAGAATGCTCTCAACAACAGTTTTGATTTTTTCCTCCCGCTCTCTTTTTTTTGCTTTGGAAACACTTGAAAGAGCCATGGAAATCCCGCCGATTGCCTCTGAAATTCTTTTATCTCCCGAGGGAATATTTTTTGAGAAATTCATTGGAATTTTTATTCTCTTTTTATCAAGATACAATCCCGAAACCGCCCCCCAGAAAGATATTCCCGTCAAAACGCTTAAAAGCATTCCAAGGGGAAACGCACCGCTTGTTACCCATGACAAAGCAACTTGTGAAAAAGCCATGAGCAAAATTCCTGCAATACGTTTTTTTCTTATGTATATTCCGCTTATAAAACCGCTTATTACCAAAGGAACTATAAATTCACTTCCCAAAGCAAGCCCCGAAAAGAATCCCGCAAGAGCACCGAGGAAATAACCTCCCCGCTCTCCTCCCTCAAGGCAGAAAAACACCGCTGTCACGACGGAAAAAGACAACAATCCGATTTCCGCTTTTAAAACCGTTAAAGAAACCGCAAAGGCAAGGCACAAAAATCCGCTATCTGCCAAAGGAGGCGATATAATTTTTCCTTTGCGGAAAAGTCCTGAAAAAGCCAGAGAAAAAAGGGGTATAGATACTGCCGCTATTACAAACTCCGTCATACCCGCGGGGATAAACCACAAAGAAGAAAGAAAGGCAGAAACCATCTTTTCCCACGTTCCCACTCTCCCCTTTTTATAAAACAACGCGAAGGAAACAAAAGCGGTAATAACTCCCAAAAACGAGAAAACACCATCCTTAAAGAACAACGCCCCAAAAGCTATTGCGAAAAAGGGAGAAAGCTTATCCTTTATTCCCCCTCGTTCCTTTTCGCAAGCGCAAAAAAAGGCAATTCCAAAGGGTCTTACGCCGCCTAACCCAGCAAGCCCTAACATAAAGCTCCCAACAAAAACCACGTTTTCCCAAAAATAAAGTCGAAAAAGCTCAAAAATCCTTTCAAAAAATGAAACCGCTCTTATCAGAGCCGCTTTCTTTTTAACTTCCGTTATATTCATTTTAACCTCCGTTTTTTGTTTTTTGATAATATATATTCATACCGTTTAATATATCATTGTCAAAGCAAAAAAATTGTCGGAGGCAGACGGTGTTTTATGACGTTTTTTGCATATAATTGAAGCTTAATAATCCCAAATGCCGATTATTAAACACAACGCTCAACAAAAACAAAAAAGCGTCGCAATTTCAAAACCGCAACGCTTTGTAAAGCTATTAACTTATCAAAAATCAGTCTTATTAAAAAACTATTTTTCCTTTTTTATTTTGTTTCCGATCTTTTTATTATTATTTTTCTTTCCATCGTCTGTTTTTCCGCAAAACCAAACGATTAAAACTATCAAGCCAACAACGGGAACAAGACCCACAAGAAGCAGTTTTCCGCTTTTGCCCGTATCATGAAGACGTCTTACCGCTACTGCCACTTGAGGCGCTATCATGAGAAGCACAAAAACAAGATATAAATATTTAATTGCACCCGCTGATGTAATTCCGCTTAAAAAGCCCGTTATAAATTGCAATGCCAAAGTCAGAACAGCAAAGAAAGCGGTAAAAAGCCAAAATTCCTTTCGCGTTGCCCTTCCTTCAAAATTAGCATAATCCTCTTTAACACATTTTACAAACGTTTCCATAAACAACCTTTCCGCAAAGGGATTTTACCTTGCATTAGAAAATGAAAAAACATATTTTTTAAAAGCAATTCAATGATAACATATTTAACAACAAAAATCAACACATATTTATGTAAATTTTGTTCCCGCAAAAAAGAGCTTAAACGGTTTTATATTTCTTTTTGCTTTTTATTTTTATTTTTTTCAA
>JAZRPU010000003.1:0-10145 GCA_045649365.1 Eubacteriales bacterium
AAAACTTTAACAAATATGATGGCAAGAATTTCAACAGAAGTTAAAGCATACAGCTTTTCTGATTACTTAAACGAGGTAGAAAAATGTTAAAAAATAAAACCGCCATTATAACAGGCGCATCAAGAGGAATTGGAAAAGCTATTGCTATAAAGCTTGCATCTATGGGTGCAAACGTAGCTTTAATTTATGCAGGTAACGAAGAGCTTGCAATTAACGTATGTAATGAATGCGAAAGCTTTGGTGTTACTGCTAAATGTTATAAATGCAACGTTTCTTCTTTCGAGGAAACAAAAAACACCGTATCTGCCATCAGAAAAGATTTTGGGGCAGCTCATATTTTAGTAAACAATGCAGGTGTTACAAAAGACGGACTTGTAGCAATGATGAGTGAAGATGATTTTGACAAGGTTATTTCCACAAACCTCAAAGGTGCTTTTAACATGATTCGTCACACTACCGGTTTATTTATCAGAAGTAAAGAAGGCTCTATTATTAATATCAGTTCTGTTTCAGGTTTAATGGGTAACGTGGGACAGGCAAACTATTCCGCGTCAAAAGCAGGTCTTATCGGACTTTCAAAATCCGTTGCAAAAGAGCTTGCTGGAAAAAACATCAGATGTAACTGCGTTGCGCCTGGTTTCATCGAAACCGATATGACAAAAGGGCTTGAAAACAATCCGTTAATTGAACAAATCCCTCTTAAAAGAATGGGAAAACCCGAAGAAGTTGCAGAAGCAGTTGCATTTCTTGCAATGTCACAATATATAACGGGTGAAGTTATCCGTATTGACGGTGGAATTGGAATGTAAGGAGAAAAAATGAACAAAAGAGTTGTTGTTACAGGCATGGGCTCAATCAGCCCTTTAGGTCTTAACGTTAAAGATACTTGGGACAATCTCAAAAAAGGTACAAACGGAATTGATGAAATCACCCTTTTTGATACCGAAAACTACAAAGCAAAATTAGGAGCAGAAGTTAAAAACTTCAATGCTCTTGATTATATGGATAAATCCGAATCACTCCGCACAGACAGAAGCACAAAATTTGCAATTGCCGCTGCCAAAGAGGCTGTGGAAGACAGCGGAATTTCGGGTAACGTTGATGAAAACAGATTTTCTGTTTACTTCGGCACAGGAATAGGCGGAATAACCACTTTTGAAACAGAATATGAAAAGCTGCTTACAAAAGGTCCTCGTCGTGTTTCTCCGCTTTTCATTCCCATGCTTATATCAAACATGTCCGCAGGAACAATAGCAATTCATCACGGTTGCAAAGGCTCTTCAATGCCCACAGTAACTGCTTGTGCATCAGGGTCAAACGCTATCGGTGAAGCTTTAAGGCTCATCCGTCACGGATACGCTGACGCTGTTATAGCCGGCGGAACTGAAGCCGCTATATGCCCTTCTGCAATTGCAGGATTTGTTAACATGCAAGCTCTTTCAGTATCCACAGACAAAAATGCCGCTTCCCTCCCCTTCGATTCAAGAAGAGGCGGATTTGTTATCGGTGAAGGCTCTGTTGCTTTAGTGCTTGAAGAATATGAACATGCAAAGAACAGAGGAGCAAAAATATACGCCGAAGTTTGCGGATATGGCTCTACTTGTGATGCATATCACATAACCGCGCCTCATCCCGAGGCTGAAGGCGGCGCAAACGCCATGATTGCCGCATTAAAAGAAGCTCAATACACAGAAGAAGACGTTGTATATATAAATGCTCACGGAACAGGAACACCAATGAATGACGTTCTTGAAACAAAAGCTATTAAAAAAGCTCTTGGAGAAAAAGCAAAAGATGCGTATATAAGCTCCACAAAATCCATGACCGGTCACATGCTCGGAGCTGCCGGGGCTATTGAAGCTCTTGCATCTATAATGGCGCTTAAAGAAGGAATAATTCCTCCTACTATCAATCTGGAAACTCCCGATGAAGCATGCGACCTCAACTATGTTCCCAATAATGCAGTCAATGCAGACATCACCCTTGCTCTTTCTAATTCTTTGGGATTTGGCGGACATAACGCTTGTATTGCATTCAGAAAGATTTAAGCCATGAACAGAAATGAAATAATGAAAATACTTCCCCACAGAGATAACATGCTTCTTCTTGACAAGGTGGAAAGAGAAGAAGAATATGCTTTGGGCGAATATACCGTTAAAGGTGATGAGTTCTTTTTAAAAGGGCATTTCCCCGACAACCCTATAGTTCCGGGCGTTATTCTTTGTGAAATACTTGCTCAATCAGCATGTATTCTTTTGGAAGACAAAATCAAAGAAGGGGTTTTACCTGTTTACACAGGACTTGATAAAGTAAAATTTCGTTCTCCGGTTTATCCCGGTGATAAAATTGAAACTAAATGCAGAATAAAACGTTCTATGCATCCGTTCTATTTCGCTGAAGGAACAGTTTCTGTGGGAGAACGCGTTTGTGTCACAGCAGATTTTTCCTTTGCAATAACGGGAGAATAATTATTTTATAATTATCTAAAGACAGGGCTGTAAAACACTTTTTATAGCCCCTCTTTGAAAAATTATTAACGCCTTTCAGGCGTTTTATAAGTTTGGAAACAACTATGAGCATATATAAAAATTTTTGCCAAGAAGAATTTGACAGAAACGGATATCTGAAAAAAATAGAATTCGATTTTCCCGACAATTTTAACTTTGCCTATGACGTTGTTGACGTCATAGCAAAAGAAGACCCAACCAAAACTGCACTTGTATGGTTTGACGGAGAAAATCAAAAAAATTTTTCTTTCAAAGAAATAAGCGAGCTTTCAAGTCAAACAGCTTTTGCACTTACAAACCGCGGAATAAAACGCGGTGATAAAGTAATGGTAATACTGAAACGACATTTTGAATATTGGACAACAGCCATAGCTCTTCATAAGCTGGGAGCAGTGATAATCCCTGCAACACACATGCTGACAGAAAGTGATTTAGAATATCGTTTTAAAGCTGCTGACATTAAATCCGTTATTTGTACTCCCTTCGATGAAGTACCAATAAAAATTGCTAAAGCAGCCCTTGGAAAGAATCTAACGCTTTTTACGGTAAGGAAAAGTGTAGATGGGTTTTATAATTTGACAGATGAATCAAAAAATCAAAGCAAATTTTTCCCAAGAGCAACAACAAAAGCAACAGACCCTATGCTTTTATACTTCACATCGGGAACAACGGGAGAGCCAAAAGGCGTTATGCATGATTTCACCTATGCTTTATCCCATATTGTAACCGCTAAATACTGGCAAAAAGCAGAAGAAGGCGGATTACATTTTACTGTTGCCGAAACAGGCTGGGGGAAAGCATCATGGGGAAAGCTATACGGACAATGGCTTGTCGGCTGTTCAGTTATGGTTTTTGATTTTGATAATTTCGATCCCAAACAGTTAACAGATATAATAAACAAATTCGGAGTCACTTCTTTTTGCGCTCCTCCAACAGTATATAGATATTGGGTAAGAAAAGGTATTCCCGCAATGCCCACTCTCAAGCATGCGTCTACAGCGGGCGAAACTCTTTCCACTGAAGTGTTTGAGCAATTTACATCACAAACCTCTTTAACGCTGCATGCAGGATACGGTCAAACGGAAACTTCACTTATAACCGCAGATTTTGTGGGCGAAACTCAAGGTACATTAGGAAAGCCCTCTCCCATGTATACGGTAAAGCTTCTTAATGAAGACGGAACAGAAACCGCCAAAGGAGAAGTTGGAGAAATAGTTATAGTACCTAAAAACAATAAAAAGCCCATTGGTATTTTTTGCGGTTATCTCGCAAACGAAGAACAATATAACTACGTTTGGAGAAACGGTGTTTACCACACAGGAGATGGTGCATATAAAGACGAAAAAGGATATTTGACTTTTCACGGAAGATTCGATGACGTTATTAAAACAGGTGGATTTAGAGTAGGACCGTTTGAAATTGAAAACGTCATTTCTAAACATAAAGACGTTTTGGAATGTAGCGTTATCGGTGTGCCCGACGCTTTGAGAGGTCAAGCGATAAAAGCATTTATTGTTCTTAAAAATGGGGTTTCACCATCAAAAGAAAAAGAAAAAGGAATCAAAGAATTTTGCAATTCCAGATTAGCAGAGTATAAATGGATAAGAATGATTGAGTTTGTTCCTTCCCTCCCCAAAACAATAAGCGGGAAAATCAGAAGAGCTCAACTAAAGCAAGTTTAATTATACACTAAATAAAGCCCAAGGGCAGTAAAAAACTTTCATTTTTTACTGCCCTTTATTTTATTAATCTAAAGAAAGTTCTCCTAAAGTCGTTTCGCCCCAACTATAGTTTGTAAGATAACTTCCCTTAAAAAGATTGCGCTTTCCATCGAAGAGATATTCAAACAAATCACATTTTATTGATTGAACAACAACACGTCTGTTACCGTTTGAAGTTTCGACAATATGAGATATTCCAAATTCCTCTAAAGTATTTTTCAAACGAAGAGCCACCTTTCTGTATCTTGATAAGGTAACAGAATTAGCAGGCTCATTTTCCCACAAAAAGCTTATTGCTTCTGCAGAGGAAACATAACCGCCTCGCCTGTCCACAAGCAACGCCAAAAGCTCCTTCGATTTCTTGTTTCTGAAAGATATTGGCTCACCATTAACAAACACATCAAAATAACCAAACGTTCGTATCATAACGTCCGCTTTATCAGGAGAAGTATTTACATAATTATCCTTTACCCTATGAAGCAATATATATCTTGGCGAATCGGAAGTAATTTTTTTAGGAACACAAAAAGCTTTTATTGAGCTTGTTTTTCCTATTTCACTGTTAAAATACATAAATTCACCCTCTCCATTTTGGATAAGATGCTCTATGTCTGAAATATTTGCTCTGCTTTTGGAAACAAAATCTGTAAGCTTAATTCCGTTTTCTGCTGCCTTAAGCCACTCTTCTTTTGAATATCCAAAAAAATTCCTTACATTTTCACTCATATACAAGGGTTTAACGTATTCTCCATTTAATTCAAACCCCATAAGGCCATCAGTAAAATGTAAAACAATGTCTTTTATATTTTCCTTAAAGCTTTTCAGATAAGTGTTTTCGTTTTTGATAATTTCTGCTTCTGCTTCATCAAATATCCAGCGACAACAAAATAAGCTTATGGATTCATCAACCTTTAAAAACATTCCCTCATAAGTTTTCGTGATACCTGCCCCTGACATCGCACAATATCTGATTCTCCTTGGAACAAAGTTAGATTCAATTCTGTATTTTTCAAAATAATCATTGAAAAAAGAATTTACTCTTTCCCTGTCTTCTGAAGATACCGTGTTATTAACCCATGTCAAAGTAGCATCTTTAAGGCTCATAGGAATATTTTTCAGTTTCTCGAAAGTGCCAGCTTTTATTCCATATAAAAAAGTAACGGTATTTTTTTCAAAGTCATACTCAAAAATTTTGTCAAAGGTTTGAGATAATGCTTTATAATATTTTTCGTTTTCGCGTCTTTTCAGTTCAACAAGGCTTTTTTCCAAATTCGAAGCTAAATAAGTAACATCACAAGCAACACCATAAATGCAATCATCTTTAAGTATATAGCTACATTTAAGGTATTTAATTATCCCGTCAGAAGAAAGTATTCTGTATCCAAGGATGTTTTGGGATTCTTTCTGTATTTCCGTTTGAAAAAATCTCACATAAGACTCTTTATCATCAGGATGAATTATCTTTTCAATTCCAAGGCTCAAAATTTCTTTTTCAGAACACCCAACAATTTCACAAAAGCTTTCGCTTACCTCTACGAGAACGACATTGGGAGAAAAAACGTATTTATGATAACCGAATATACTATTTTTCAACTCTTATCAGTCCTCCTTTTGCCATTAAATTATTGGAATTTTATCAGAAATTTTATCTGAAAACTTATCAAAAAATCCTTCCTCGTCCTTGTTTTTTTGTATTCTCTCAAAACAGTCACGAAGCCAATTATTTCTGCCCTCAAGCCAAATTATAAGATGGTCAAAATGCTCTTCGTAAGTATCGTTAACCACAACACAATCGGGCTCGAAAAGTATTCTGTCGCCAAATATTTTCCATCTTTCAAAATTGGCTTCCAACTCCGTATTATTTGCTAAATAATACTTAACCGTATTTGAAATAGTGTTTGTTATTATGGGATAAAGCTCTTTATATCTTTCTGCAGCTTTATCTCTGAACCATTTTTGGTCCATAGCTAACACAAACCATTCATGCCCAATTCCAAAGCCACGCCTTGCACCTGCAAAAAGCTCTTCAAATCCACCATCTTCCATGCGGTCATCGTTTCCCATAGAAATATCAAAATCCCATGCAGGCCCGAAATATAACTTTCCGCCATTTTCTTTGATATACATAAAAAGGCTTGCAAATCCCACGTCAAAATTTTTAACGTATTCCTGTAAAAGATACATATCAATAAAAGAATCCATATCTATCAAAGCTTCAACTTCTTCTTTATTGCCTTTTTTTATGGCTTCATTACATTTTATAAGATAATCCTTTACATAATTATACTGACCGTTTGTGGTAAAATCACTTCTTATTGCGAAACGAAGATCATCTATCTGAATACATTCTCCACTATTGAGAGCTTCTCGGGAATCCAATTCTAACAAAAAGCCTATGTCGTCATTAGTTCCATCTGTATTAATATTCACTCTGGACTTTCCCGTTTCCACCTGCTCCGTCAGAAGATACACTCCGTTATATTTTCCGTTTATGTAAACGTTAACGTGAGCGCAATTATAGGCAATTTCAAAGCCCTCCATTGATTGTGCAAGATTATATGCAAAATAGTTTCTCATTAATGACTGGTCACAATGGTTAGCTACAAGCACCCAATCTTTTCTTTCGGCTTTTCCAAGTCCCAGCAAATTGATTTTTTTAGAAAACTTTAGCTTGAAAGATTTCTTTTCAAATCTTGCAGAGGAATTCCCTCTGATACGAATTTTTGTAGAGTTATCATTAAAAACGTATCTCTCTTCAGCGTTAGATAAAGAAACAGATGAAGCAACGTATTCCTCGCCTATTTCCCCTTTTACGTCTGCAACATTTATGTGAATATCAGGGAAACCAATGTATTCAAATTCAGCCACAAGTGACATGTTATCAAAAACCGTATCTCTTCTTTTGGCTTCTGTAGACCCATCGCTCCATCTTAAGAAACGATAATTCAAATTAGAATAAGCACAAACGTATGAAGACGTTTCGCCGGAATTTAAAACCTGAATAGTTTCGCCTTGAATATATCCCATAGAACGATCAGAAACAGAATACTTTAAAAGCTTTTCGTCATCCGAAAGAGAAATTTCCGACACCACATCTTCCTCCGAAGTTTCTTCAATAAATCTTGAATAATCCACGGGAGATGGTTCTTTGGCGGAATATTTTCCAAAATCCACAGTAAAGCTTAAGACAATCGCGGCACACAAAAGTGCCGCAACCGTCCCATTGATTTTTTTAATAATTTCACTCATTGTAATCAATCAAGTAATTTTGAAAGGATAGACTGAATAAGCGCAGGGTCACCCTTTCCTTTCAATTCTTTCATAACCTGTCCGAAGAGCGCATTTCTTACTTTGCTCTCTCCGTTTTTATATTTAATAACCGTTGGCTGATTTGCATCAAGTACCTTTTTAACAGCCAATTCTATTTCTCCTGTATCGCTTTGAGAATCAAGTCCTTTTTCTTTGCAGTATTCTTCAGGGTCAACGTTTTCGTTAAATACTGCTGAAAGAACTTGCTTTCCTGCATTTCTGACAATTTTGCCTTCAGAAACGAGTTTAACAATTTTACCAAGCTTTTCAGGGTCAATATCCAATTCATCGGCGGAACGTTTTTTCTGCCTTAAAATACTCATACATTCGCCAAGAATCCAATTTGCGGTATCTTTAGGCAAATTATTAACTTTAACCGCACCCTCAAAAACATCACACAATGCTCTGCTTGAAGTGAGAATAGAAGCATCGGTTTCTGACAATAAATATTCAGTTATATATTTTTCCTTTTTAACGTGAGGGGGCTCGGGAAGGCTTTCTTTTACCGAATTATACCACTCATCATCAATAATTATAGGAACAAGGTTAGGGTCAGGGAAATATCTATAATCCGCTGCCATCTCTTTATTTCTCATTCCAAAGCTCTTATTCTTAACGTCATCCCAGCGTCTTGTTTCCTGAACGAGAACTTCAGTACCTCTTTCCAAAGCATCAATATGACGCGCTACCTCATATTCAATAGCTTTTGAAATAGCAGTAATAGAGTTCATATTCTTCATTTCTGTTCTGACTCCAAGCTCTGTAGAGCCTTCAGGACGAATGGAAAGGTTTACGTCACAGCGCATTGAGCCTTCTTCCATTTTGCAATCAGAAACTTTTGCAAAACGAAGTAACGTTTTAAGCTTATCAAGATATGCAACTACTTCTTCAACGCTGGAAAGGTCAGGACGGCTTACAATTTCAATAAGAGGGACACTTGTTCTGTTGAAATCCACCAACGTTGTGTCTGTCCAATCATCATGAACTAATTTACCCGCATCTTCTTCCATGTGAATCTGCTTAATTCCAATAACCTTTTTTCCCTTTGAAGTTTCAATTTCCACGCCGCCATCAACACAAATAGGTGCAAACCATTGTGTAGTTTGATATGATGATGGAAGGTCGGGATAATAATAACTTTTCTTGTCAAAGGTAGTATATCTGTTAATACGGCAGTTTGTCAACATTCCCGCACGCATTCCCAATTCAACAACTTTTTTGTTCATAACGGGAAGCATGCCTGGCATTCCGCAACATGCGGGACAAACGTTATCATTTTGCTCCGAGCCAAATTCTGTTCCGCAAGTGCAGAAAATTTTTGATTTTGTGGCAAGCTCTATATGGACTTCAAGTCCTATGACTGTTTCGTATTTCATTATTTTACCTCCTCAACAGCTTTTGCGGCAGAAAGAATCTGACTTTCTTTAAAGCTGTTTCCTATAAGCTGTATTCCATTCACCGCAACAACGGGCAAGCCCATCATTGAAGCAAGAGAAGTAAAATAGCTTTCTTCATAAACAGTATTTAAATCTGCTGAAGAATATGAAGCTTTAGATGAAACAGGAGCAAGTATCATATCATACTTTGTGAAAAGCCCATCAAGAGCTGTGCGCAAAGCACGTCTGACTTTAAGAGCTTTATCGTATGCAGAAAAATATCTGTTTTTAGACAAAACATCAGACCCGTAAAGAATAACTGCTTTCGCAAGAGTTCCAAAGCCTTCTGTTCTTGAATTTGTATAAAGCTCGTCGATATCCTTGTATTTTTCTGCTCTGTGTCCGAATTTAACACCGTCATAACGGGAAAGATTGTTGCAGCTTTCAGCACACATCATAATAAACCAAGCGCTTTGAGAAACCTCAAATTCAGCAAAGCTTATATATTCTGCTTCAGCTCCCGCAGCTTTCAACGCGGACATGGTCTTTTCTATTCTTGCTTTTGTTTCGCTGTCAGCTTTTTCATAATATTCTTTTGGAATGCAAACTTTTTTGCCTGCAACGCTGTCATTTAAAGAATATTCGTATTTCTCCGCAGGAAGACTTGTTCCGTCTTTGGAATCATGTCCCGCAATAACAGAGAGAAGCTCTGTGGCTGTTTCTACGTTTGAAGAATGAACTCCCACTTGTTCCGAAGAACATGCGCAAGGAATAACACCATATCTGGAAACGGTGCCATAAGTTGGCTTAACAAAGACAGTTCCTCCCAAAGCCGCGCCGCGAAGAGATGCACCGTTAAGCTCAACAGCTAATACACCCTTTAACCCTTCTTTAACCAACGAAGAAGAAGCGGACACAAGATTTCCATTTTCGCTTTTTTCAGCTCCAAAAGTTGACGTTTCACCCAAAAGGTCAAAGCCAAATTCTCCAACGTTAACCTTTCCCGAAACCTTATAACCCGCATTTTCCAATCGAACTGCTACCTCTGAATTATGGAGAGGAATAAAGCTCTCAAGCATTTTCGATCCAGCGGTACAAGGCACGCCTTTATATAAAATTGTATCTTCGAAAGCAATAGTGCCCGATGCATTTATATTTGTTATATATTTCATTAGCGTTTCCCTCTCTTACTCTACCAAACGAGGAACTTGCCAATACCCGTCATAAGATTC
>JAZRPU010000004.1:0-30065 GCA_045649365.1 Eubacteriales bacterium
TTGACAACGTTGTTTTCGGATATGACGAATACAAACCCGTTCTGAAAGGAGCAGATTTCACCATTAAAGCAGGTGAAATGGTTGGATTCGTTGGAAGAAGCGGTGTTGGTAAATCCACCGCAATAAACCTTATAATGCGCCTTTATGATGTTACGGGAGGGAAAATACTTTTAGACGGAACAGACATAAAGGATTATTCTCAAAGCTATTTAAGAAGCCGAATCGGAGTTGTGCTTCAAGAAACTTATTTATTCAAAGGAACAATAGAGTCAAACATAAAATATGCAAAGCCCGATGCCACCTTTGAAGAAATTATAACCGCCGCCAAGATGGCGCATGCACATGAGTTTATAATGAAGCTTCCCGATGGGTATAATACGTATATAAGTGAAAAAGGAATGTCCTTGTCGGGAGGCGAACGCCAACGAATCGCCATAGCAAGAGCAGTATTGAGAAACCCCGACATACTTATTTTAGATGAGGCAACTGCCGCACTGGATATTGAAACCGAAAAGCTTATTCAGGAATCCTTTGCTGAAATAACCAAAGGAAAAACAACCGTGGCAATTGCTCACAGACTTTCAACCCTTAAAAATGCAAATAAAATAATCGTGTTTGACGAGGGAAAGGTTGAAGAAGAAGGAACTCATAAAGAGCTTCTCAAAAAGAAAGGCAGATACTACAAATTAGTATCCGCTCAAAGAAAAATGGCAGAATAAAAAAATACATAAAATTCAGAAAGGCGGGCATCAGCCGGATGTCCGAATGGAAGAAAACATGAAAAACACAGAAAAAACAATGGAAAAAATCGTTGCTTTTTGCAAGAACAGAGGTTTCGTTTATAGCGGAAGCGAAATTTACGGTGGCCTTGCAAACGCTTGGGACTACGGTCCTTTAGGCGTTGAAATGAAAAACAACGTAAAAAAAGCATGGTGGAAAAAATTCGTTCAAGAGTCCCCCTACAACGTTGGACTTGACAGCGCTATCCTCATGAACAGCACAGTTTGGGAAGCATCGGGTCACGTTGTAAACTTCAACGACCCTCTTATCGACTGCAAAAGCTGTAAAATGCGCCACAGAGCAGACCAGCTCATAGAAAACGCCTGCAAAGAAAAAGGCGTTGAGGTACATTGCGACGGAATGAGCAACGATGACCTTTACAACTATATCGTTGATAATGGTATCACCTGCCCAGGCTGCGGAAAAGCAGAATTTACACCTATCAGAAAATTCAACATGATGTTCAAAACATTCCAAGGCGTTACAGAAGATAATCAAGCTCAAGTATATCTTCGTCCCGAAACCGCACAAGGTATTTTCGTTAACTTCAAAAACATTCAAAGAACTTCAAGAAAAAAAGTTCCCTTTGGTGTTTGTCAGGTAGGTAAATCTTTCCGTAACGAAATCACCCCCGGTAACTTCACCTTTAGAACAAGAGAATTTGAACAGATGGAACTTGAATTTTTCTGCAAACCGGGAACAGACCTTGAATGGTTTGCATATTGGAAAGATTATTGCGAAAACTTCCTCTACTCCGTTGGCATGAAAAAGGAAAATCTCCGTCTTCGCGACCATGCAAAAGAAGAGCTTTCCCACTATTCCAATGCAACAACAGACTTTGAATTCCTCTTCCCATTCGGTTGGGGCGAGCTTTGGGGCGTTGCGGACAGAACAGACTTCGACCTTAAAGCACACATGAACAAGAGCGGAGAAAACCTTGAATACTTCGACCCTGGAACAAACGAAAAATATATTCCTTACGTTATCGAGCCTTCTCTTGGTGCAGATAGAGTTATGCTTGCTTTCCTTGTTGATGCTTATGATGAAGAAAACGTTGGTACCGAAGAAAAGCCCGACATGAGAACAGTTCTTCGTCTTCACCATGCACTCGCTCCTGTTAAAGCCGCAATTCTTCCTCTTTCCAAAAAGCTTGCTGACGGAGCAAAAGAAATTCACGATATGCTCGCCAAATCCTTTGTTGTTGAATATGATGAAGCGGCAAGTATTGGTAAGCGTTACCGTAGACAAGACGAAATCGGTACTCCTTTCTGCATCACCTATGATTTTAATTCTGAAACAGATAAGGCTGTTACAGTCAGAGAAAGAGATTCTATGGAACAAGTTCGCATTCCCATCGCAGAGCTTGAAGCTTACCTTGCAGAAAAGCTTAAATTTTAATTTGATTTATTGAATATGAAAAAAAGATTACTTTTATTGCTTTTAGCACTTCTCGCTCTTAATGTTTTTACCGCTTGTGAAGAAGAATCTTCTCAAGGGTCAGAGCTTTTCAATGAAGCAGAATCCTCTGTTTTAGTGTCAGAAGCTGAAATCGGATATGAAAGCGCAGAGCTTTCCGCGGAGCTTTTTCAATTCAGTTTAAAAATAGACGGTGTTGCATACAAGCTTCCTGCTTTCCAATCTGCTTTTGAATCAAAGGGATGGAGCATTTCAGGACAAAGCGCGGAAAAAGTTAAAGCGAGCTATAAGGCCGATGCAATTCTTTCCAACAGTGACACTTCTTTTGATATCCAAGTTATCAATCCCACTAAAAACGACATGTCATTCAAAGAATGTCCCATCGGAAGAATATCCTATGATTTTTCGGGCAAGGCTGAAATCTATATTGCCGATGAATTTTTGCTCAACGGTACAACTAAAAAAGCTATAACCGAAAAATATGGCGAGCCTGAAACAACTGAAAAGCATAGCGATTTTTCCGAAATAACTTACGGTAGCCGTAAAACATCAGGGAATTACGCGAAATACCTTTTCAGATTTGACAAAAGCGGAAATCTTATTTATTTTAGTATAGTAAATCACTATATGCCCAAATAATGAAAAAAAGCTGTCCTTGATTTTTTCAAGGACAGCTTTTTTACGCTTTTTATCATCAATTCATAAAGAATTGCGGAGAAGAAAACTTCTGTCACCAACAAAGCTCCTATAGGTTCTTAAAAAACTATTTATTCACTTCTGATTTTATGACGGATTCATCATAGTTCCAATGAAGAAAGGTGTGTTTGTTGTGGTATCTATAAGCATATAAACAAAAGGACGGTTTAAATACACCTGTTTTATTTCCATTGGACAGCCTTCGTCAGCCATTGTAACAACAGTTACAGCCCCCGCCTTTGTTCCCTTTTCGCAAACAGAAATAAAAGTTTTCTGAAATATATTTTCTATATGAAGTCCGTCAGCCTCACCCATTTTAGAAAAATCCGCAGTATATGGAGCAAATGCATCAATCATTCCCATATCTTCAAAAATTTCTTTCATGCTAACGGAGTGTTCCGTTTCAAACTTGGGCAACGCTGTATGCAAATCAAAGGAATAACTTTCTTTTCTGCATAGCATTTCTGTGATTTTTTCACCCGTAAGAGAAGCAACGTAATCTTCTATGCTCATTCCTTCCCTTGGAAGCAACGCGGCAAAGGCATATTTCCCTTTATAACGCTTTATAAATCCCTCGGCATTTTCATCATAGATATAGCTTTCGTTATCAGAATACATAAATTCAGCATTTACCTTTTCACCGCTTTCTGTTGTGAACTCTCCCTCTTTAACATTATACTCACTGTTATAAGGGAAACGCCATTCATCCTCAAAAGCAAGAGCATTTATAAGATACATAACATGGTTTTCAGATATTTCTTCAATAACTTCTTTTATCATTCCATTTGTTTTTTCACTTACCCAAGCGTTTATTTCGTCCACGGTTTTCGGGTCGCTAAAATTGGATTTATATGCCGCGGCGTTGTAGTAATCAGCATTGATTTGCAAAAAATCCGATTTAGGAGAAAAGCGATCAGCAAACCATATTGAGTTAGCGATACTCAAGCTTCCTGCTTCCTCTTCTGCCTTTTTCTTTGCATAAGAATATAAATACTCGTTAAGCTCATCAATACTGATTCCGAAAACTTCTTCCATTTCATGCAAAGTGTTTCCATCAGCTCCATTAGCTGTTAACCCCAAAGCATAAATTGCTGAAAGAGGAGATATTAAAGTATTTTTTCCTTCTTCAGAAAGGCTTCTTTTAAAAAGCTCCAAAGCAAAATTATTATACGCTTTATTCCCTTTGGACATATCATCCAACGCCTCAACGGTGTTTCCTTTAAAGCCGGACATCAGATTTATACTTTTGTCTATAGAGCCCACATAAGAAGCTTCTGATGACAAAGCAGAACTGTCACCATTTTGAGAAGACTCTGCAGATTCTCCGCACGAGCACAAAAAAGATAATATTAAAATCAATAAAAAGCACGTTATTTTTTTCAAAATATATATCCTCCTGAATTTTTTATTTAAAAGGCGAATAGCTTTATACCCCCTTTCCCTTTTTCGCCTTTCGGTTTCATCTATTCAGTCAACAAAAAACGGGAAATATTTCAATAACTTTAAAAAATTTCTCAAAAAAAGCGGACACTTCAGTAAATCCGATGAGAAGGCTCCTCATAAAATGGACTTACAATAGTATCCGCTGTTTTTATTTATTTAATTAAAACCTAAAAGAAAAGATATGTGAATATATCCATAGTAGCCTCCCATATTGCTACCAAACTCAAAAATGAATGATACGTCTTTCTCAATTCCCATAATCTCCATTTTACGAACAACGGGATTATAAGTTTTGTTTTTTTCATCATACACAAATTCTTCGGGAGAGAATTTCTCTTTTGTAATCATCTCCATCATTTCGATGCCTTTTTCTAAAAGCTCTTTTCTATATTGTTCCTTTTTGGAATCATCGGAAAGGCACGCACCAACTCCGCAACGGAAATCACCACAAACATTTGTTGCAACACCATCTTTCATATAAATCGAATAATCTACAGTAAAGTCTTGAACATAAAGCTTTGCTATTCCTTCAGCACCAATGTAACTGTCAAAGCTCATATCAACGTATTTATACCCATTATCACCGTTTTCCACACTATAAGAATATCCATAATGTGGGAAAGTGCTTGTATAGCCATCATAGTGTTTTGTGAGCAAATCAGAAGCTGCATTTTCAAAGTCGTTCATGTTGAACTTTCCAATATCTGTGCTAAAAATATCAAAAAAATATTCAGGAGTTCCCACTAATGGTACATACTCTCCCTCACCCTCAAAGCCCTCAAAAGAGTCGGTATCATTTGGAGTTACAATGATAGCAAAGAAAAATCTATAACATCTGTTGTATTTCGTTCCTGTTTCATAAACCTCTCTCCTCAAAAAGATTGTGGCATTTTTTTGTTTTATTTCACACAGCAAATTCTTTTCTTTCAGCGGAGCGTAACATAAATATTCTGCAGTTTTATCCCCATACACTTTCTTTAAAGCCTCAAACACTTCGCCCTGAATTTCGTTATGAACTTTATCCTTTGGAACGTCAATTTCAAAGTTGATTTTTGTATATCCAACAGAAGTTTCTGTATTTCCTTCGTATGATATGGATAAATCGGCCAGTCCACCGGTTTCGCTCGTATCACCAACAATTGCTTTATACCAACCGTAAGACGTTTTTTGACCAATTTCAGAATACAAGGTAACTTTCCCTGATTCGTGTTCTTCGATTCCCAAAAACCAATCCTTTAAAAGTGTGGTTTTCTTCAATTCATCTTTCGTTTTGTTTAAATCAAAATCCTTTACTTGAAATGGAGTAACTAACAATTCTGTAGTTATTTCTTTTCCCGATTTGTCTGTAGCAACAACTGCTTCTTTAACCGTGCATTCTTCAAAAATCGGCTCCATAACTTCCTTTGTATCCCATTTGCAGCCATCTGTTTCAGGATAAAGGTTTTCTTCCTCGCTCGTTTCCGAATTGTTTGCGGCCTCCGAGCTTTCTACAGGCTTGATAGTTGATTCTGATTGCGCTTCAGAAGAAATTCCCGAACTATTCTCACTTTCAGACATTTCAGCTTCAGAACAAGATACTACAGAAGCAAGCACCAAAGCAACAAGCAAAAGCGATATTATTTTTTTCATTTTGATTTTTTCCTTTCAATCAATAGATTTTCACTGTATACACTCGTTTTATACAGCATAAAAGCAATTGTACTCTATTTATAGACAATTGTCAATAGATAGACATCATTTTATAATGTAAAAAATTTTTAAACTAAAGAAAGAACACATTATGATATCGTACAAGCCCTTTTATGAAACCTTGGCAAAGAAAAAAATCTCCACTTATAAGCTCATAAATCAATTTGGCGTAAGTAGAAGTCTGTTAGACAGACTAAAACACGGCAAACCTATAAACACAACGACAATTAATGATTTATGCACATTTTTAGACTGCAACGTTGAAGACGTACTTGTATACATAAAGGAAGAAAAATAAGGATTTCACTCCCTTTATCGCTCACAAAAAGAAAAAAACCCGAGGAACAAATCACCTCGGGCAATAAGACTATTATTTTAAAAGGATATAAAAGAAAATACAAACGAACTGTAAAACGCTTCCTGCTACTACGAAAACATGGAAAATGGAATGCATATATCTGTGTTTTTTCCCAAGTCCATAGAGAATAGCACCTACTGTATATGATATTCCACCCGCAAGAAGATATAAAAGTCCTTTTGACTCAATGGCAGCCATAGCAGTTTCGGCCGCAAAAACAATGCTCCAACCCATTCCAATATAACATATCATTGAGAAAACACGGAATTTCTTTAAATCAATTGCTGTTAATGTTGCAGCGATAAGAGCGAGTCCCCAAACAACACCAAATAATGTCCAACCTGTTACGGGATCAACTCTTCTTATGGCACAAAGAGCAACGGGAGTATATGAGCCTGCAATTAAAAAATAAATCGTGCAATGGTCAAGAACTTGCATAACTTTTTTTGCAAATTCAGAACGAAGTCCATGATAAACGCTGGACATTGTATATAAAAGAACGAGAGAAGCTCCATATACCGCCCCCGCTACTGTTCCCCAAACGTTCCCATCAAGAGCTGTGAACACAACACAAAGAACTAATGCGGCAACGCCCAATGCGGCACCCACCGTGTGAGAAAGAGTATTCATTAATTCCTCTCCCCTTGTATAAAAAGGAAGACTTCTTTCTTTCAAAGGCGTTCTGAATCTTTTTCTTTTTATCGAAGTAGATGCTGATTCTATTGAGTTCATAAGAGAAGATTTTGTTTTGTTCATAGTACTGTATTTTCCTTTCGCCGTGTTTAAAATAATGAAGTTGTTTTGTTATCATTTTCTTTTTTGAATGAACGTCGCAAAAAAGAAAAGTTACACAGAGCAATGAGAAAATTTGTTTGCTCTGTGAGTTTATTATATACAGATTTTCATAAAAAGTCACGGAACTTTACCGCTTTTTCTGTCTACAATAAAATAATGGTGCTGTAGAATCTCAAAAAATCCACTCTACTAACAGTAGAATCCCCGTTTAATGCGCTAAAAACACCATTTAAACCCTATTTTTTTAATCGCCTTTTCTTTTAATAATTCTTTGCATTTATAACTTTGATTTTCTGATAACAACAAATTCAATTTCAATATTCTTTGACACAAAATCCTTTTTATTTTTTATTCTTATCCCGTTTTCTGAAAAAAGCTATGATTTATCCCATATATCTTTTTCAGAAAATATAAAAATATATATTTACTTTTTTGTTCTTTGATGTTATAATTATGTCATACCAAAACATAAATAATGTAAAGGATATAATCTTATGAAACTTAATTTTAATCAAAAAGGTAAAACCCAACCTGATCCTTATGTGTTTGAAAATGATGGAAAATTTTATATGTACGTTACTTGTGTAGACGGAGTTGAAGCATATTCTGCAGACGATTTGTTCAGCAATTGGGAATATGAAGGAATCATTTGCACGGTTGAGGGAAGACGTGATTATTGGGCACCTTGCATTTTGAAATATGAAGATAAGTTTTATTTGTATTTCTCTTGCGAAGCAATTGACAGACCTCTCACCGATGCATGTCTTCAATTTCTTCATGTTGCAAAAGCTGATAATCCCCTCGGCCCTTTTATAGATGCCAAAATGCTCTATGACCGCTTCTCCATAGATGCACACGTTGTTGAAACGAAAGACGGTCTTTTCCTTTTCTATGCAGAAGATGACACAGATACAGAAAGAATTGGAACGAGAATTTACGTTGATAAATTGATAGATCCATATACTCCTGCTAACTCAAAAGTAGAAGTAGTTTCTCCCACCTTCGACGAAGAAATTTTCCAAAGAAACAGATACGGTGACGGAAGAGATTGGCACACAATCGAAGGGCCTTTCTGGTTTGAAGAAAAAGGCTATCAATACGTTATGTACAGCGGTGGTTGCTATCAGAACGATACGTATCATATCGGATACGCTTCTGCAAAGAGCACGGAAGCAGATTTAACGAAGGTAGAATTCAAAAAAGCTGTCAGATGCAGAAAATTCTGTCCTGTAATAATTAAAAACGAAGTGGAAGAAGGAACGGGCCACCACAGCGTGATAAAATACAAGGGCGAATACTACGCAGTATATCACGGAAGAGATGTTAAAACCGCAGAAAACGCAGAATACACAGAAGAAAGAACTGCAAGAATTTGCCGCCTTATAGTTAAAGACGGAAAAATTAAAGCAGAAAGATAAATTTCTCAATGCACTAAAAAAATTTTTTCGAAAAATCGTTTCAGAAACAAAAAAGCCCGAAGATGCCGATAAACACGGATTTTTCTTTAGGCTTTTTCTGTTTTGCACCGATTCCAGTTTTTGGCGAAAACAACATATAGTGGTTTTAGCGAAATTTTTAAGCAAAAAATTGCAATATATTGTGCAAATCACAAAAATCCCCTCTTGACAAGAGATGAAAAATATGATATACTCACCACTGCACCGACAAGAATAAAAAAACTTTTGTATATTAATATAAGGAGATAAAAATGTATCAGGTTACAAAAAGAACAGGAAAAATAGTCGATTTCGACTTAAGCAAAATTGCAAATGCAATAAAAATGGCTTTTGACTCTCTTGAAAAGCAGTATCACCCCTCTGTAATAGATTTTCTCGCATTAAAAGTTACAGCGGATTTTGAGCCTAAAATAAAAGATTCTCTTGTTGCTGTTGAAGATATTCAAGACAGCGTTGAATCCGTTTTGGTTCAAAGTGGCTATGGCGACGTTGCAAAAGCATATATCCTTTACCGTCGTCAGCATGAAAAATTGAGAAACATCAACTCAACCGTTCTTGACTACAAAGAGCTCGTTGACAACTATGTAAAAATAAATGACTGGAGAGTTAAAGAAAATTCAACTGTCACTTATTCCGTAGGCGGTCTTATTCTTTCAAATTCAGGAGCAATCACAGCAAACTATTGGCTTTCCGAAGTTTACGATGATGAAATAGCAAATGCACACAGAAATGCTGACATCCACATTCACGACCTCTCCATGCTCACAGGTTATTGTGCAGGTTGGTCTTTAAAACAGCTTATTAAAGAAGGCTTAGGCGGAGTTACAGGAAAAATCACGTCCTCTCCCGCAAGCCATCTTGCAACCCTTTGTAACCAGATGGTAAACTTCTTGGGAATCATGCAAAACGAATGGGCGGGCGCGCAAGCCTTTTCATCCTTCGACACCTACCTTGCTCCCTTTGTTAAAGCGGACAAATTAGACTATAAACAAACAAAAAAATGCATAGAATCGTTTGTTTACGGTGTTAACACACCAAGCCGTTGGGGAACACAAGCTCCTTTCTCAAATATTACTCTTGACTGGGTAGGTCCTGCCGACGTGGGAGAGCAAAACGCATTGGTCGGCGGAAAAGAAATGGACTTCAAATATAAAGACTGCCAAAAAGAAATGGACATGGTAAACAAGGCCTTTATTGAAGTTATGATTGAAGGCGATGCTCACGGAAGAGGATTCCAATATCCTATTCCCACATACTCAATCACAAAAGATTTTGATTGGTCCGAAACAGAAAACACACAGCTTCTTTTCGAGATGACAGCAAAATACGGAACGCCTTATTTCTCTAACTATATAAACTCCGACATGGAGCCCAGTGACGTAAGAAGTATGTGTTGCAGACTTCGTTTGGATTTAAGAGAATTGAGAAAGAAATCAGGCGGATATTTCGGAAGCGGCGAAAGCACAGGCTCTGTTGGTGTTGTTACAATTAACATGCCCAGAATTGCTTATCTTGCAAAAGATGAAGAAGATTTCTACGCTCGTCTTGACAGAATGATGGATATTTCAGCACGTTCTCTCAAAATCAAGCGTGATATTATTTCCAAGCTTCTCGATGAAGGACTTTATCCCTACACAAAACGTTACCTTGGTGGATTCGATAACCACTTCTCCACAATAGGTCTTGTAGGAATGAACGAAGCAGGACTTAATGCAAAATGGTTGGGCAAAGACCTCACACATAAAGAAACTCAGAAATTCACTCAAAATGTGCTTAATCACATGAGAAACAGACTTTCAGACTATCAAGAAAAATACGGTGATTTGTATAACTTGGAAGCAACTCCTGCAGAATCCACATCATTCAGACTTGCAAAGCATGACGTTAAACGTTACGGTGACATTAAAACAGCGAAGAATGACAGCAATACTCCTTATTACACAAACAGCTCTCACTTGCCAGTAGGCTTTACAGAGGACATTTTTGAAGCACTCGATATCCAAGACGAGCTTCAAACACTTTACACTTCAGGAACTGTTTTCCACGCTTTCTTGGGAGAAAAACTTCCCGATTGGCGTTCAGCGGCTGCTTTGGTAAGAAAAATTGCAGAAAACTATGCTTTACCCTACTACACTCTTTCTCCTACCTATTCAGTTTGCCGCAATCACGGTTATATTACGGGAGAGGTTTATCAATGCCCCGACTGTGGAGAAAAGACCGAGGTTTACAGCCGTATAACAGGTTACTACCGTCCTGTACAAAACTGGAACGATGGTAAAATGGCAGAATTTAAAGAGCGTAAAACATATAACATTGGTTCCGCCTTGGAAAAAGACTTATCAAAAGCAGATAAAGCTTGCGAATGCGACCTTTGCGCAGAAGAACTTCTTCTTATAACAACAAAGACATGCCCTAACTGCAGAGTTGCTATTGCAATGTTGGATAAAGAAGGTGTTTCCTACACAAAATACGTTGCAGATGAAACACCCGAAATTGCAAAGCAATATGGAGTAAATCAAGCTCCATCCCTTGTAGCAGTTTGCGGAAACGAGTATAAAAAATATGTAGGCGTTGCAGGTGTTAAAGAATATCTTTCTACGTTAAAAAAATAATTAATCAGTTTAAAAAGGGCTTCCGTTGCTAAAACGAAGCCCTCAAAACTTGGAGAAAAATATGTACGATTGTATTATAATTGGAGCGGGACCCGCGGGAATGACTGCCGCATTATATTTACTCAGAAGCAACAAAAGTGTTGTAATTGTAGAGAAAAACAGCTTTGGTGGCAAAATTGCTCTTGCTCATAACGTTGAAAACTATCCAGGAAAGCTCAAAATGACAGGAATAGAGTTTTCTGACGAGCTTTTACAACAAATAACTGAAGCAGGTTGCGAATTTGTATTCGACGAAGCAATTTCTATCGAAAAGAATGATTCATCATTTGAGGTGAAATGTTCTTCCGAAACAATTAATGGCAAATCAGTCATTATTGCAGTTGGGACAAAAAACCGTCCTTTAGGCGTAGAAAATGAAGAAACCTTTATCGGAAAAGGTATATCATATTGCGCCCTTTGCGACGGAGCTTTTTTCAAAGATAAAACAGTTGCTGTAATCGGTGGTGGAAACACCGCTGTGGGCGACGCTATTATGCTTTCGGAAATTGCCAAAACCGTGTATCTTATTCATAGAAGAAACGAATTCCGCGCAGAATCCACCGTGGTGGATTCTCTCAAAGCAAAAAAAAGCGTAAACATATTGACTCCTGCCAAAGTTACAAAGCTTTCAGGCGACGATATGTTAAAATCCATCATAATAGAAAAAGATGGTGTTGAAGAGGAAATAAACGTTGACGGAGTTTTTGTTGCTATCGGTCTTGTATCTGCACTTACGCCTTTTAAAAACAGCATATCTCTTGACGAAGGCGGATATGCCGATTCAAAAGAAGACTGTCTTACAACCACAAAAGGAATTTTTGTTGCAGGGGATTGCAGAAAAAAATCCGTCAGACAGCTTACTACTGCAGTTTCCGACGGAACCGTTGCGGCAATTGCCGCTTATGAATATCTCAACACTCTTTAAGAAAAAGTTCAAGCAATAAAAAAAACTATAAAACGGGGAGTTTAAAATGAAAAAAATATCTCTTATTTCCGTTTATAACAAGCCTAACCTCGTAGAAGAAATGAAAAACAGCGCATTGACTCAAAAAAACGTAGAGATTGATTTTGTACTGATCGATAACTCAAACAAGCAATTCAGCTCTGCTTCAAAAGCGCTTAATTACGGTGCGGACAAAGCAGAAGGAAACGTTTTGGTCTTTCTTCATCAGGATATTGAATTTTTAAGCGACGAAGCTTTGGAATATGTATATGATTTTGCTGTTCAAAATCCCGATGCTGTCTTTGGAGTTGCGGGCGTTCCTATGCGCCAAAGCTCTGAAAAAATGATGTTTGCCAACTTCTATGCAGGACCCGACAAGAGTAAATATGAAACAATAACAACTCCCGAAAAAGCTTTCACTTTAGACGAATGTCTTATAGCTTGTCATAAAAACTGCTTTAAAAAATTGCGCTTTGATGAAAAAAATTGTGATGGCTGGCATTTATATGGTGCAGATTTATGCTTGCAAGCTCAAGCTTTTAAAAATTTACCCGTATATGCTATTCCTCTTAACGTTTGGCACAAATCAAACGGAAATGCAGATAAATCCTACTACGATTGTCAAAACAGATTGGGGAAGAAATATAGAAAACATTTCAAATTGATAAATACAACAAATGGTTGGGTATATACAGGAGCATTCAAACGTTTCTTGCAGAATGCTTACAGAAAAATGAGATATAAAAACATGTAATTATTCCCAAATGATTATATAAAACCGCGTTTATGCTACAGCATAGACGCGGTTTTTTTTATTTTAAAATTTGTCTTTTTTTCATTTTTGACCAGCTGACAAATCCGTACACATCGTTAATCAGAAAAACAATAAAGCAAATAACAACGGAAATATATTTAACGTTTTCGACAGATGCCATAATCCAAAGAACAATCAAAACAATATCATTCACAGCATAAGCCAAAGCATAATACGGACTTCTGCAAAAGGTAAGATACGCAGCAGCAAAGCTCGTTGCCACAGATATAGTGCTGACTATAAGATTTTTTGTGTTGAAATACCCGAGTATATAATAAAAGGCAATAGTTACTGCTACAGTCATTATTATCATTGCAACGATTTTATTTTTCGTAACTTCTGCTACTTTAACTTCAGATTTATTTCCGTTATAAGGATTTTTTATCCATGAAATCAGCGACGATACCGCCATAGGCAACGTCATTCCCAAATAAGTTATCATTTCTCCATAGTAAGAAAACGAAAAGGAAATAACACCATAAATAATACTGAAAACAATCATCAAAGCTTGTCCTATGGGGTTTCCCTTTGCTAAAAAGATTAAAGACGTACACCCAATAAGAGATGCAAATAAAGTCAATACGTTTTCTCCGTCAAAAAGCAAAAATGCTGAAACTATAAAAACAACCGACCCTATCCATAATCCAATTTCACCATTTGAAAAATATCTTTGTGTTTTTTTATTCATTTTTCTTCCTCGCCTTTTCTTCATTCAGCGAAACAAAAAAGCACCCGCACACGTCTTCAAAGACCTAACGACGTGTCAACGAATGCTGTTGCATTTCCCTACCCGGTGGCAGAACTGTATTTGCATTATAGACTATTTTACGTTCAATGTCAATATTTATTTGAAATTTTTCAGGAATATAAATACTTTCAACAAGTTTTTATTGCAAAAAACTTTTCGCCTTTGACAAAAGAATCTCTTTTTCATTAGGCAATTCATCAGATATCACAGCAGAAAGAAGGTCGTTCAAAATCTCTCCCACTTTTTTACCTTTCGTAACTCCAATATTCAAAAGGTCTTCCCCATTTATCGCAAGGCTTTTAAGAGTGATACATTCCCCCGTTTTTTCAATTTCATCAACAAGGCAGAGATATTTTTCTATTTCCGCTTTTGAAAGTCTGTATTGGGGCGCATGAGTAGACATATCTGCATATTTGATCTTTATAATTTGACGGGCTTCTTCAAAAGAAACGTTTGTTAGAAAACGTCTTATATATTTCTTTTCGGGAATTAATCTGTAATCATGAAAAAGAACAAGTTTTTTTACAGTAGTAAGAGTTTTATTGTCGCACTTAAGACGCAACAAGCTTTCATTCGCCAATTCTTCACTCTTTTTCTGATGTCCAACAAAATGTCTGAAGCCATGTTCATCTTCTGTGCAAACGTAAGGCTTCCCACAATCATGAAACAATAATGCCAATCGGATAATTACGTCATTGTCAGCGGCTTCTATAGATTTATACGTATGAGTATAAACGTCATGAACGTGATATTTGCTTTTTTGGTCAAACCCAACACTCAACGAAAGTTCGGGAATAATATGAGTTATTACCATAGGAAATTCCGCCATTACGCTCCCAACGTTTTTTCCGCATATAAGCTTTTTCAATTCAGAAAAAATACGTTCAGAAGATACGTTTTTCAAAAGATGTACCATTTTTTTTACACTATCTTTTGTATCTTTTTCTATTTCAAACCCAAGCACAGAAGAGAATCTGACACATCTCAAAATTCTCAATGCATCTTCATTGAATCTTTTTTCTGCATCTCCCACCGCACGAATAATACCACATTTTAAATCATTTATTCCGCCAAAAGGGTCAACAATTCCCCTTTTATGATTAAATGCTATAGCATTAACAGTAAAATCGCGTCTTGATAAATCTTCTTTGATATTTCTTGTAAAAACAACGTTTTTTGGATGTCTGTTATCCTCATATTCCCCATCGACACGATAAGTAGTTATTTCTAAAGGCTCGACATCAAACAAAACTGTGACCGTTCCATGCTTAATTCCCGTTTCAATAATCTTAAAACGTTCAAACACTTTTTTAATTTCTACTGGAAGAGCAGAAGTGGTAATATCAAAGTCAGAAGCCAAATTCCCCAAAAATGAATCCCTGACAGAGCCACCAACAGCATACGCCTCGTATCCTGCATTCTCAAGCAAGGTTATTGCCGATATTACATTGTCGGGAAGCTCTATATATTCTCTGACGTTCATTTTTTCACCTTCCTCTGAATAATATCACCACAAAAGCAATTCAAAATATACATACAGGAGCTTTCAAATGAAAGCTCCCGTACTTATACTAAAAGTCAAAAAGAGAAAACTGTGCAGATTTAGGCATGTTCTTCAGACAGCCCGCATTTTCAAGAGTTTCAACAAGTGTCTTTGAAAGTCCTGCTACTGTTTTCAATTCTTCAACGGTTGTCGCGGCTCCCGATGATACCGCTTCTCTGATTTTTTTGGCAGCATTTTCTCCCAATCCTTTCAATGAAGAAAGAGGAAGTCTTATTTTACCATCTTCGGGAACAAAGGCAAATGATTCAGATTTGTAAACGTCAACAGGCAAAAAATCTATTCCTCTGGCATACATTTCCAAAACCAATTGCATAACCGCAAGAAGTTCCTTGTCTTTAGCCACGAGATTCGGTGTTGATTCAAGGGTTTTAACAAGGTTCTTCAAATTCTTTTTATCCATAGCTATTTCAGCATCAAAGCCCGACTGCTTTACAGTAAAATGAGCAGCATAAAACGCCAAAGGCTTATATACCTTATACCATCCCAATCGCAAAGCAGAAATCATATACGCCGCAGCGTGAGCTTTAGGGAACATGTATTTTATTTTCTTACATGATGCTATATACCATTCGGGAACATTATTTTCTCTCATAGCTTCTTCAAATTGAGGAGTCAATCCTTTTCCTTTTCTTACCGACTCCATTATTTTAAAAGCAAGTCCATTTTCAACGCCCTTGTTGCTCAAATATAGCATAATACTGTCACGAGTTCCTATAATTTCCGATATAGTACAAGTACCCGCTTTAATCAGTTCTTCACCGTTTCCAAGCCAAATTCCAGTACCATGAGAAAGACCTGATATCTGAAGTAAATCTGAAAAGCACTTTGGCTTTGCCGCTTCCATCATCTGACGAACGTATGAAGTTCCGCATTCGGGCATACCGTAAGTACCTATAGTACTGAATATATCGTCAGGTGAAACACCGAGAGGCTCTGTGGAAGTGAACAGCTTCATAACCTTGGTGTCATTTGTAGGAACAGTTCTGACGTCAATGCCCGTATAATCTTGAAGAAGCTTATACTCTGTAGGCACATCATGGCCAAGAATATCCAGCTTTAACAACGTATCGTGAAGATATTCAAAAGCAAAGTGAGTTGTTATAACGTTACTTGTGTTATCGTCAGCGGGATGCTGAACAGGGGTAAAATCGTATATTTCATATTCTTTCGGAATAACAACAATACCGCCTGGGTGCTGACCGGTTGTACGTTTTATTCCTGCAACGCCCGCAGTAAGACGGTTTTCTTCCGCACGCGTAAGAGTTATGTTTTGCTCTTCCAAAAATTTCTTCACAAAACCGTATGCTGTCTTATCTGCAATAGTGGAAACTGTTCCCGCTCTGAAAATATTTTCAGCTCCAAAAAGCACTTCTGTGTATTTATGTGCCTCACCCTGAACGTCACCTGAAAAGTTAAGGTCTATATCAGGAGCTTTTTCTCCGTGGAATCCCAAAAACGTTTCAAAGGGTATATCGTGACCGTCACAAATCATGTTTTCACCGCATTCAGGACATGCTTTGTCGGGCAAATCGTAACCACTACCCACACCTTCAACAAATTCCACCACGTGACATTTTTCGCATCTGTAATGAGGAGGCAAAGGATTAACTTCAGAAACGCCCGAAAACGTTGCAACTGCAGAAGACCCAACAGAGCCTCGAGAACCAACAAGATATCCATGCTCTTCGCTGTTTTGAACAAGACGTCTTGCAATAATATACAAAGAAGCGTATCCGTTTTTAATAACAGAGGTCAATTCTCTGTCAAGACGGTTTTGAACTATTTCGGGCAACGGGTCGCCATACATTTTTTTTGCAGTAGCATAGCAAATTTCTTGAAGCTCTTTATCAGAGCCAGGAACTGCAGGAGAGAATGACCCGTCGGGAATTGGCAAAATGCGCTCTATCATATCAGCAATTTTTCTTGTGTTTGTAACAACCACCTCAAATGCTTTTTCTTTTCCTAAATATGAAAAGTCCTTAAGCATTTCATCTGTTGTTTTAAGATACAAAGGTATATGGCGCATTGCATCCTTATATTTCATTCCGAAACACATTATCTGTCGATATATTTCATCTTCAGGGTCAAGAAAATGAACGTCACCTGTTGCTACAACAAGTTTATTCTGCTTTTCACCGATTTTTATAATTTGTCTGTTAATATCTGAAAGCTTATCATAAGCCTTATTTTCATCATCACCCAACTCGCCTTTATCAAATAAAAACCAGTTATTACCATGGGGCTGTATTTCAAAATAGTCGTAAAAATCCGCTATTTTCATAATATCCCCGTAAGCTCTTCCACCGAGGACTGCTGTGTAAAGCTCACCGCTTTCACAAGCAGAGCCAACCAAAATCCCCTCTCTGTGTTCAGCAAGAACAGTTTTAGGAATAAGCGGATGACGATGGAAAAAGTCTAAATAAGATTTTGAAATCAGCTTATACAGATTTTTAAGTCCCGTTAAATCCTTCACAAGAAGAGTTATATGATAAGACCTTAATTTTTTAGGGTCTGATTTTTCCTCCATTGCAGAAAGAACTTCTCCAATAGTGCGCACACCCATTTTTGAAAACTTCTGACACATGCATTCAAAAATTTTGGCAAGCATTTTAGTATCATCACTTGCTCTATGGTGGTTAAACTCTCCCAGCTTGTAATATTCCGCCAACAAATTAAGCTTATGACGAGATAATTCGGGGTTTATATATCTGGAAAGCGCAACGGTATCTATATAAGGGTTTTTGAATTTCAAATCATGTTGCAATGCAACGCGGCGAACAAAAGACGTATCAAACGTAGCGTTATGAGCCACGAGGATTCTATCCCCGCAAAATTCAAGGAATTGAGATATAGCTGTTTTTTCATCTGGGGCATCTTTAACCATATCATCGGTTATTCCCGTAAGTTCGGTTATGTTTTTAGGAATAGGCATTTCCGGGTTAACGTAGGTTTCAAAAACTTCTAAAATTTCGCCATTCTTATACTTTACTGCTCCAATTTCCGTTATTCCACAGTTAGCGGCAGAAAGTCCTGTTGTTTCCAAGTCGAAAACAACGTATTCATCATCAAAAAGGCTTTTTCCTTCAAAGTTTTTGTAATCGTATATAGCCCTTTCCGTATCGTCAACCAAATATCCCTCCATACCGTATATAGGCTTAACAGAGCTTTTTCTCGAGTTAGCCATGATAAGAGGATATGATTGAGCGTTTCCGTGGTCTGTAACAGCAATAGCGGGCATGTTCCAATATTCTGCTGTAGAAATCACCTTATCAGGAAGACATAATCCATCCGTCTGGCTCATGTTTGTATGTAAATGAAGCTCAACTCTGGGAGTAGGATGTGTATCTCTTCTCGGAATTTTCTTCACCACAGCTATAGCGTATGCACGAACTACAAGCTCTTCTTCAAATTTATCGTATTGAGCTTTTCCTTCAACAATAATAGCTTTTCCTTTAAGCTTTTGTGGCAATTCAGAAGTAAATCTTACAGTAATGGAGCATTCCATGTCTGTAACACCAATCTTGTAATTAGTGGCATCACCCGTTTTTGTATCTTTTCCGTCTGATGCAAAAACCACGCAAGGAAATCTGACGTTTTTTCCTTCTTCTATTTTTTTAATCGTAGTGAGCTTTGACGAGCTTATTTTTACAATTTCTTCTGTAGTTTCGTTTCCCTCTTTATCAGTTTTCGTAACAGAAACCTTCTTTGTGGATTTCATTTCACCAAAAACACAATTCAAAGAAGAAATGTCAAAAACGATTCTTCCCGCTTGAATGTGTTCTTTTTCCACATCGATTATCTGAATTTCGCCATCATTATCCAAGGGGAACAACGAGTTTGTTTTTTTATTTTGCGGAGCCGCAGACATTCTTGCTTCATAAGCGGCATAGCTCTTCATTGTATCGATTCGCATTTGTTCTTCATCGGCTGAAACAAAATCTGCCGCAGTTTCTCCAACAAAATCAGTTTCAACCGCACGACCGTATTCTTTAAGCGAACATTCTTTTATGAACTCTCCAACGCTGGTGAAATACAAAAATTCTGATGAAAGATTTTCTCTCAATGAAACTACAAACTTTCCTTCGCTTTCATTCCACTCAACGCGGGAATCCTCAAAAAATCCCTTTGAGTAACCGCTGCCGTATTTTTTCTCAAGAGTCAAAATTATATCATAAAAAATGTCGGGATTAAACACAACGTTCTCAAAGGTGCAGGCTATTTCAACCGAATCTATCCCGTATGCTTTTTTTATAGAATCCTCTGCCTTGAAAATCAATTTTTTTGAAACAGCACCTTCAAAAACCGCTTCGATTCTCAATGCTTTTACCGTATCGTTTTGAACTTTTATTCCAAAACGTTTTAAATTGTCAAAAATCGCCGACTCGGTTTTAGTCGGCGCATATTTTGAAAGCTTTTTTAAAAACAGCTCTTTTACTTGTTCCATTATGTATTCCTACTGTTCAATTATTTCCCTCTGCAAGTTTTTTCACTTCTTCAAGAAGTGTGTCCTTAATGTCTTCCTCTTTAATTTTTCTTACAGTTTTACCATTTTTAAATATGATTGCCTCTCCATTTCCGCCTGCGGCTCCAATGTCTGCCTCTGACGCTTCTCCAGGGCCATTAACAACGCATCCCATCAATGCGGCGGTTATAGGTTTGTTTGAATGTATTTTGTTAAGCTCGCCCTGAAGCTCTTTTGCTATGGAAATAAGGTCGATTTTACATCTTCCGCAAGTGGGACATGAAACAAGAGTAATACCGGGAATAAGCTTTAAAGCCAAAAGTATTTCTTTAGCCGCTTTAACCTCTTCAACAACAGGAGCGGTCAGTGATACTCTTATGGTATCGCCTATTCCGTCTGCCAGAAGAGAGCCTATGCCTATTGACGATTTATAAATTCCCTTTTCCATTGTACCTGATTCCGTTACTCCCAAATGCAAGGGATAAGGTATAGCCTGTGCGGCAATTCTGTTTGCTTTTATAGTATCGATTACGGAAGAAGACTTGAGGGATAAAACAATATTGTCAAAATCAAATCTTTCCAACGTTTTAACTGCATTAATTCCGCTTTCAGCAATAGCTTCTGCAGTAGGACTTCCGTATTTCGCCAAAAGGCTTTTTTCCAAAGAACCGCCGTTTATTCCAATTCTGATTGGAATATTTCTTTTTCGGCATTCATCCGTAACAGCTTTGATTCTGCTGTCCTCACCAATATTCCCCGGATTTATTCTTATTTTGTCAATGCCCGCCGCGGCGGCTTCGAGAGCGAGTCTGTAATCAAAATGGATATCGGCAACTAATGGAATTGAAGAATTTTCTTTATAAAATCCAATATTTTTTGCCGCTTCCATTGTATTTACGGTAAATCTTACGATATGACAGCCCGCTTCTTCCAATTCCTTTATTTGCGCTAAAGTTTTTTCTTTGTCTGCGGTATCTGCATTTGTCATTGATTGTATAGCTATCGGATTATTGCCTCCAATGGCAATATTTCCTATTTTTATTTCTTTAGCAATTCTTCTCATACTATCCTCCAAAAAATATAAAGGCTTTCAGATTTTACTCAACGTGCTAATCAGTCCGCATTCAAACGAATGAACAACTTATTTATTGTTTTGTTCTTCGACTTTTTTCAATACATCATTTAATATGCTACGCGTGTTTCCCACTTCTACTGCTTTGCAGTCTGTAATACATACGTTTGTCCATGGATGCTTTTTTGTAAGTCCAATAATAACTTGGTCTACGCTATCCATATCAATTTTTTCAGATGAACAATAAATAGATTTTTCTATTCTTACAAATCCATTTTCCGTCATATATGCATTGATATCTTCATAAGCATTTTCAATATTTTCGGTTGGATAATATTTCTCAAGTTTTTGTTCGGAAAGCTTATAAACAATTTGAAATTTTGTTTTCATTGATTATTTCTCCATATAAATTAAAACAAATTTATAAAATCTTTAAATGCAACAAGCACCATCAAAAGCAAAACTGCCGCCATGCTAACAGCCATTATAGCAGATTCCACTTTTTCGTTAAGAGGTTTTTTTCTTATAGCCTCAATAATAAAAAGTAAAACTCTTCCACCGTCAAGGACGGGCAAAGGCAACAAATTACAAACACCCAAGCTCAAAGATACAAGCACCATCAACGTCAATAAATTGGTTATAGGAAATTCGCTTTCAACCATCTGACCAACTTGCTCTCCGATTCCAATGGGGCCTGAAAGTGCTTCAACACCATATCTTCCTGAAAAAGTATCGGTAACAGAATATATTGTCATTTTAAGAGTTGCAACGCTCTTGAAAACACCTTCATATAATACATTCCCAAAAGTCTTTTCTTTGATGTTAACTCTGAAGTCACTTTCTCCGAAAAGAACGTTTTTATCAGAAAACATAGGGAAAACAACGTTTTCCACCAAAACCTTTTCTCCGTTTCTTTCCACAAGAACGTTTATAGGCTCAATTCCCAAACGTGATATCTGATATGACATATCAGTATATACATAAACTCGTTTACCGTCTATTTTAAGGATAGTATCTCCTGCCATAAGATTTCCGCTCACTTTAAAGCCCGAGGCATCTGGAATAACAGGATTTTTCAGTTCAACAACAAGATTTTTTCTCATTACTTTAACTGATTCGGGAGTTCCTATTTTTTCAATAGCCTCCGACACAGAAAGTCCGTTGGCCGTAAATGCTTCTCCGTTAACGCTCACAACAACGTCGCCTTCAAGGAAGCCGTTTTTATCAGTGTTCTCTGCTGTCGAAACGTAAAGCATATTATTCCCGCTTGTAACGTATCCCGTAGATGGAGTGATTTTAAAATCTCCAATAGTAAGAGAACCTATAATGTCTGTTCCAAGAACGATACAAAACATTATCAAAAGTCCAAGAATCACGTTCATTGCAGGACCTGCAAGAACGACAAGCAATCTTTGCCAAATAGGTTTTTTATTAAACGGGGGTTTGTTTTTATCTTCCTCTGAAAGATTTTCGTCTTCTGTTCCATATTCTCCCACCATATTAACGTATCCGCCAATAGGCAAAAGTCTGAGAGTGAAAACGTTTTTCTTTCCCTTCCAGGAAAAAAGCTTTGGGCCCATTCCGATAGCAAATTCAGTAATTCCGACGTTGAATGACCTCGCAACGATATAATGACCGAATTCATGAATGGTGATAAGTATTCCAAACATTAACAAGGTTAATGCTACAATTCCAAGTGTTGAAAAAAATGATGCCAAAATTTGCGCTCCTTTCCAAGCTAAAGCTATCCGACACGGCTTCTCACGTATTCTCTTGCCAACTTGTCGGTTTCAAAAATATCTTCCTCTGAAGGCTCTTTTATATATACAGCGTTTTCCGCCGCCTCTCTTACAATATCAAAAATCTGCAAATATTCTATTTTCTTATTCAGGAATAAAGCCACCGCTTCTTCATTTGCCCCATTCATTGCAGCGGGAACGTTTCCGCCCTTTTTAAATGCTCGGACAGCTGTATCAAGAAGCGTGAACGTTTCAATGTCTGGCTTATGGAACGTAAGCTTTCCTATTTCCGCAAAATTCAATGGTTTCACAGAAGAGGGCATTCTTTCGGGGTAAGTTGCCGCATATTGAATGCACAGACGCATGTCGGGAGAGCCAAGTTGAGCTATTACCGCTCCGTCGCAAAATTCCACCATGGAATGAATTATACTCTCTCTGTGAACTACAACCTCTATATCATCGGGAGATACACCAAAAAGATGTGCCGCTTCGATAATTTCCAATCCTTTATTCATCATAGTCGATGAATCTATAGTTATTTTCGCCCCCATGCTCCAATTAGGATGCTTCAATGCATCTTCAGGGGTGATTTTTTCAAGTTCTTCTCTCTTTTTTCCAAAAAACGGGCCTCCCGATGCAGTAAGAAGTATTTTTCTTACCTTTCCTCCACCTTGCAAGCATTGAAAAATCGCAGAATGTTCACTATCTACAGGAAGAAGCACCACACCTTTTTCGTTTGCCTCTTTCATAACAATAGTTCCGCCTGCAACAAGAGTTTCTTTATTTGCAAAAGCAATTTTTTTAACTCCGCCTCTTATCGCCGATAAAGTCGGTTTCATTCCTGCAATACCCATAACAGAATTATACAACAAGTCAGACTGACATTCAGACGCCATTTGTGAAACAGCCTCTTCCCCCGCAGTAACAACCGTATCTGTATCTGCTAATGCAAGCTTTAAGCTGTTATAATATTTTTCCCCTATACAAACGTGTTTTATTCCAAATTTTCTACATTGTTCCTCTGCCAGCTTAACGTTGGAATATGCAGAGATTCCCTCTACTTTATACCCATATTTTTCAGCAACGTCAAGTGTCTGAACACCTATTGATCCTGTAGAACCTAAAACTGTTATGGTCTTACTCATTATACTCATCCTTTTTAATTCAATATAAACACAAAGGGATATTTTATATCAAAAGCGGGATACGGGGTGCAAACGCACCTCGGCATCCCGATTTATGCTATTTTATCCGTTACAATAAAATATATATTTTGTTATACGCCACAAGGAAAATGAATACACAAGCGAAAGTAGCAAATATACTGTCGAATCTGTCCATTATTCCCCCATGTCCCGGGAAAATATTTCCAAAATCTTTAACGTTGCTACTTCTCTTCATAAGCGACGCTATAAGGTCGCCATATTGTCCAACAATAGAAATGCTGATTCCCGCTACGATAAGGAACACGACTTCCAATTCAGTACCTACTACTAGCATTCTCACGATTCCATAAGCAAAAGCACCAATAATGCTTCCTATTATTCCTGAAAAGAATCCCTCAACGGTTTTATGTTGGCTTACTGCAGGGCAAAGTTTCTTTTTACCAAAAAACTTTCCTCCGTAAAGCGCCGCAATGTCTGTTGCACAAGGACAAATTATCAACAGCAAATAGTCGAGTTTTGCTTTTTCTTTGACAAAGGGAATAGAAAACATTGCAAAAGCTATGTATGATATACTCATGCCAAGATAAGCTATATCTGAAAACGCCACTTTTCTGTTAAATACAACAGCTGCAAAAAAGAGATATATCATATATGTTGGAAAAGCAACTATTAAAAAGTTATAGCTTCGAGTGGTAAATACCGAAAATAAATCCGTTCCCGACACGAGAGGACAAATCATCACAAAAAGCACCGAAGGAATTAAAAGATATGTTTTTTTATGAAGTCCCCTTATGGATAATATTTCATACGCCGCAATTCCACCCATTATGCAAATAGCAATAGGAAATACTAAAGTATTTGAAAAAATGAGTATCGGCAGAAAAACCGCCGCCATAACTATAGCAGTAATTACACGTTTCATAATCTTCTAAAACCTGCTTTCATACATAATTGAGCTTTTTATAAATCAGCACATAATCTCAATTCTCTTTGCCATACCTTCTTTTTCGTGTAGCAAAAGACTCAAGCGCTTCAGAGAAAACGCTGTAATCGAAATCCGGCCATAAAACGTCTGTGAAGAAATATTCCGCATAAGCGCTTTGCCAAAGCAAAAAGTTGGATATGCGTTTTTCTCCACCCGTTCTGATTACTAAATCAGGGTCAGGAATACCACGAGTATAAAGACATGCAGATAAATCTTCTTCAGTAACATCAATTTTTCCTTCTGCCACAAGCTTTTTCACAGCGGAAACGATTTCATCTCTTCCGCCATAGCTTAAGCAGATTCCTAACGTCATTCCCGTATTGTTTTCCAAAAGCTTTTCGCTTTCCAAAAGCTTTTCTCTCGATTTTTCGTCAAAACGTGAAAGATCACCGTATAAGCGCAAACGAATATTTTTCTTTTTCAGTTCAGGAACGTATTTAGCGATATATGCATGCATTATTTTCATAAGCCCGCCAATTTCTTCGCTGCTTCTGTTCCAATTTTCTGTTGAAAGGGCATATACCGTTAAGTATTCCAAACCCGATTCATTACATGTGTCAACTATTTTTACAAAGGTTTCGCTTCCCGCTGAATGACCTACAGTACGGGGCATCAAACGCTTTTTCGCCCAACGCCCGTTACCATCCATAATTATTGCGACGTGCTTTAACCCTTGTGGGATTACAACCTTACCCATTATATCTCCATTATTTCCTTTTGTTTTCTTGAGGTAATGTCATCTAAAAGCTTGATGTATTTATCTGTAAGGTCTTGAATCTCTTTTTCGCTTTGCTTTTGTTCATCTTCTGTCATTTCTGAAGCTTTTTTCAAATCCTTGCATTTGTCGTTAGCATCACGACGAAGGTTTCTAAGTGCGACTTTTGCAGTTTCTCCCATTTTAGAGGTCTGTTTTGTAAGTTCTTTACGACGCTCTTCCGTAAGAGGAGGGAAAACGAGTCTTACACATTTTCCATCGTTGGTAGGAGTAATTCCAATGTCAGAAGCCTGAATTGCCTTTTCTATTGCTTTGAGAGAAGAAGCATCCCAAGGTGTGATAACAAGAGTTCTTGGGTCGGGAGCTTTAATTTCTGCCATTTGGTTAATGGGAGTAGGAGTGCCATAATAAAGTGCCTCTACCTTATCGAGAACCTTTGCATTTGCTCTGCCAACACGAATAGAAGCAAGTTCTTCTTCGTATACAGCAATTGTTTTTTTCATTCTTTCTTCATAATGTTTAACGTCGAGTTTCATATTTCTTTTCGTCCTTTCACAATTGTTCCTACATCTTCGCCCATAACTGCCTTATATATATTTTCGGGAGTTTTAAGAGCGAATATAAGAGATTTTATATTATTTTCAATTCCAAGTGATGATGCGGCACTATCGATGATTCTGAGGTTTTTCTCAAGAAGCTCTTCATAAGTTACCGTATCGTATTTTACTGCAGCAGGATTCTTTTTAGGGTCGCTGTCATAAACACCATCTATGTTTTTAGCAAGCAAAGCCACATCAGCATGTATTTCTGCAGCTCTGAGCAATGCGCCCGTATCTGTGGAAAAATAGGGATTCCCTGTTCCGCCTGCTATAATCACGGTTTTTCCTTCATCAAGATATTTGTTTGCCTGATATTGTGAATAGCTTTCAGCCAATCTTTGCATGTCGAGAGCTGTCATAACGTGAGCATCAACTCCGCATTTTATGAGCATATCCTGCATAGCAAGAGAGTTAATAACCGTTGCAAGCATTCCCATGTGGTCGCTTCTTGAGCGTTCAACCTGAACTCCAACAGCTCCACGCCAAATATTTCCGCCACCGATTACTATTCCAAAGGCTACGCCATCATCAGAACAACGCTTTATAACGTTGGCAATCTGTTGCACAAAATCAAAATTGATAATTCCGTCTTCTCCGCCTATAGCTTCGCCGGAAAGCTTAAGCAAAACGCGTTTATACTTCGCCATTTCTTTTTTTCCTTCCGTTTTTTATTAAAATTTGTTACAATATAAATTTATTTGTTTTTTATATCATTATGCTCAAAATGCACCAATAATTGATTTTTACAAACATCTTATGCAAACGATAGCTTTTCCGATGATGCTTTTTTCTTTAAGCTCCGTTTCATCCTCCATATCGCCAAATGCATCAAGCGCATAAAGTTCAGCAAGGCTGTCTTCATATCCGTCTTCAAATCCGTATGATTTGTAGTCATCCCAAAACACACCTATCGAGTGGTCTTCATAGATAACTATTTCTCCATCATTGATTTTGCTGTCAGAGCCAAAAGACTTTGCAACAATAATATCTCCCACCAAAATGTTCTTTTCTTCAATATCATCTTGACATTTAACCGCAAAAACGCCTTCTCTGTCAACAATCAGACTTTTTGGAATATCTACAAATCCAACTTTGGAATTTCCGCTTTCTAGCAACGGTATGCTGTATATTCCGTTTTCCGTTTTAGTTCCCGCAAGAACAATAGACCTGCTTTGTCCTATGTCCCTATAGATATACCCTTTACTTTCCAAAGCATTCAACGCTGAATGCACCGTTGAAGTTGAGCCGATATCTGTTCCCGCTGCAATTTCTCGAACGGTGGGCGGGTAACCGTAGTTATTCATGAAAGATTTGATAAATACCAAAACTCTCCTTTGAATCATGCTTAAATCTTCCATAATTTTGCTTCTCCAAAATTATATGTGCCTTATTACGTTTTAAATACTCTTAATCATAAATGGCATCAAAAAGCTCTCTTGCTCTTTGCATTTTTCCCGCAAGATAGAGAAATCCAAAAACCGCCTCAAGTCCCGTTGCTCTATGATAATCCTTAACAGTAGCACTTCTGGGAGTATTGGCAATTCTTGTGTTTTTTCCTCTTCTGAATATACTTGCTTCTTCCTCTGTAAAAAGCACTTCCGCTTTTTCAGAAGCTATACTTTGATTTATAGCGGTAACGTATTTTCTGCACATCTCATTAAGGGTTGAAAGCTGTGCGCTATTTGTTTTCACCAGCTTTTCTCTGGCAAGAAGCTCGATAACCGCATCTCCTGCATAAGCAAGAACCAATGGACTGTATGAGCCTATACTCGTTTCCATTTAGCACCTTGCCTTGTATCCTCAACAACAACACCCATATTCTTGAGAATTTCTCTTATTTCATCAGCTCGTGCAAAATTCTTTGCTTTTTTAGCTTCAGTTCTTTCAGCTACAAGCTTTTCTATTTCTTCATCATTTCCATTTTCAGCAGATTTTTTCTTTTCAAAGCCCAAAAGGGATAAAAGCTCAAAATAAACCGAATATGCTTTTTCGCAAAATTCCGCTGACACTTCTTCTGCGGTGAGAACGGAATTAATTTTTCTTGCCATTTCAAACAAGCACCCCAAAGCATCTGCCGTATTGAAGTCCTCATCCATAGCGTCTATAAAATCCTGTTTCTTTTCTTCAAGGAATTTAAGGGATTCTTTTTCTGCATCGTTTATGGGAAGCGCTTTCGCAGATTGGATTCTGAAAGTAAGGTTTTCTTCACAGCTTTGAAGCCTTTCCACCCCTGCAACGGCTTGAGCAAGAATATCAGCTCTGTAATTTATAGGACTTCTGTAATGAGAAGACAATATAAAGTATCTTACAGCATCATATCCAAATTCAGCAGCCGCATCGCGCACCATGAAAAAGTTTCCTGCGGATTTTGACATTTTTTTGTTATCAACGTTTATATATCCGTTGTGAAGCCAAAAACGAGCCAAAGGTTTTCCCGTTGCACATTCAGTCTGTGCTATTTCGTTTTCATGGTGTGGAAAAACAAGGTCTGGTCCGCCACCGTGAATATCAATATCCGAGCCGAAAAGCTTATCAATCATTGCAGAGCATTCTATATGCCAACCTGGTCTTCCCATGCTCCAAGGTGATTCCCAAGCAATTTCGCTTTCTTCTTTTCTTGCTTTCCAAAGCGCAAAATCAAAGGGGTGACGCTTAACGTCAGTAACGCTGATTCTTGCTCCCGCTTCAAGATTATCCGAATCAAGATGTGAAAGCTTTCCATAATCCTTATAGCTTTCAGCGGAAAAATAAACGTCCCCGTTTTCAGCAACGTAAGCATGGCCTTTTTCTATAAGCTTTCCTACCATTTCTATTATTTCATTCATAGTTTCAGTTGCTCTTGGATGATACGTTGCTTTTTTGATGCCAAGTCCTTCGGCATCAATAAAATATTCCTTTATATACTTATCAGCAAGTTCAGGAACCGTTGTTCCTTCTTCAGCAGCTTTTTTTATAAGCTTATCATCAACGTCTGTGAAGTTTTGTGCAAAAAACACCTTCACGCCTCTATACTCCAAATACCTTCTGAGCATATCGAAAACAACAAAACAGCGAGAATTACCAATATGGAATCGATTGTAAACTGTAGGTCCGCAGGCATACATTCTAACAGTATTGTCTTTTATTTCAAATTCCTCTAAAGAACGGGTAAGAGAATTATATAGTTTCATGGAATAAATCCTTTCATATATCAAGGTATTAAATCTATTTTGGTATTATTTTCAGGGTTTTATTACGTTCCAATAGCTCTTCAAGTAAGTAAACCCCGAAAGAACAGAGCTTACTGCTGCCACACAAACGGCAACTATACTGAAATACATTCCTCCACCGAGGAATCCCCATTCGAAGCCTGCCAAAAGCAAAATATCATCAACAAGGCTTTCAGCAAGTGCTACAAGAGTTGCAACTATCTGGGAAACAGTTTTCACCTTTCCCCAAATATTAGCAGGGACAACCACGCCAGCCTCCCCTGCAACTACCAAACGCATTGTTGTTACAGCAAGCTCGCGGAAAATTATGATAAGTCCGCACCATAGATAAAAATGCTTGAAAGCAACAGCATTTTCACCAATATAGCTGGAGGCGAAAATACCTATCATAGCACAGAATATCATGAATTTATCAGCCAACGGGTCGATAAATATGCCGAATTTTGTTATAATATTATCTCTGCGGGCAATTTTTCCATCGAAATAATCGGTCAATGCTGCAGCACCGAAAATAGCCGCTGCAAGAAGTGTACAAACTATATGTCCAACGTGACCTCTTCCACAGAGAGGATAAACGAGAAACAACGTGAAAATCGGAGTTAATATTACTCTCGCTAAAGATAATTTATTCGGTGTATTCATCCTTCCTCCTTTACTGCCTTGCCTACTAAATCATAGTCAAGAACTTCTGCTATATTTACTTTTATCATTTCTCCGTCTTTAATTCTTCTATAAGACGTAAAATATACCTTACCGTCAATATC
>JAZRPU010000005.1:0-4615 GCA_045649365.1 Eubacteriales bacterium
TCCAATAAGGAATACTTCTGAAAACAATAGCTATTGCAAGAATAAACAAACAGATATAAAGAAAAGTTTTGGCAAAAGGAAGACGCACACCCTCTTCTTTTATTTCCAAAGGCTCTTTCTTTACAAAAACAAGACAACAAAGGGTTATCAGCAAAATAGAGATAACAAAAGGCACAAACATTATTTCCATAAATTCCAAATTTGGAATATTAAACTTTGTGTACAAATAAAGATTTTGTGGATTGCCAAAAGGTGTTAACATTCCGCCCAAATTTGCAGCAATGTTCTGCATTATAAACGTAAATGCCATATACTTATTTTTTTCCGTGGAAGAAAGAACAAAATATCCCAAAGGCAAAAACGTAAGCAATGCCATATCGTTAGCAATCAGCATTGAGCCTATGAAAGTTATATACACAAGCGCAAGAATACAAGACCTTGTATTTTTAAAGAAATGAACTATTCTTTCCGCAAGAACGTAGAAAAAATTCACGTTTTTCAATGCACACACAACCGCCAAAACGCAAAACAAACAAGTTAGCGTTTTGAAATCAAAATACGATACGTATTTTTCATCCGGTGGAACAATTATACTTGTTATCAATGCAGCTAAAAAAGCAACTGTCATTACCACATTCTTTTTTACAAAAGACAAAACGGTTTCCATCTGTATTTTCCTTTATTAACTCATCATAATTCCGCTCGTGATTATATCATTTTCCCATTTTACCAGTCAAGAGTCAATCTAACGAAATTTTAATCACCAAATAAGCATTTTTTATAATTATAAAACAAATATATTTTCTATAAAAACGAAAAACTTTATATTCAGTTTAGAAGAATGCCTTACTATTTTAAAATGATTATGATGTAGTCAATTTTGCGGAGGTAACTATGTTTACAATTCTTATCGTTGATGATGACAAAAACACAAGACAACTTATCAAAGCAGTGCTTGAAAGCGAAAGATACACGGTTTATACCGCTGAAAACGGCGAAGTAGCTCTTAAACTTATGGATTCAAAACATATTGATCTAGTTGTTCTTGACGTTATGATGCCCGTTATGGATGGTTATGAATTCACAAAAATAATTCGCGAAAGTAACGAAAATCTTCCCATTCTCATGGTATCAGCCAAACAACTTCCGGCAGATAAACAAAAAGGCTTTTTAGTAGGAACTGACGACTATATCACAAAACCTATTGATGAAATAGAAATGCTTTTAAGAATAAAAGCTCTTCTCAGAAGAGCAAAAATCGCAAACGAAAGAAAAATTGTATTAGGGGAAGTAGTGCTTGATTACGATTCATTCACTGTGTCAAGAGAAAATGAAGTTCAAGAGCTTCCTCAAAAAGAATTTCTGTTATTATATAAGCTATTATCTTATCCAGGAAAAATTTTCACACGAATTCAGCTCATGGATGAGATATGGGGCGCCGAAAGCGACACGGGTTGGGAAACGGTAACTGTTCATATTGGAAGAATAAGAAAACGTTTTGAAGGCTGGAATGAATTTCAAATTGAATCTGTAAGAGGGCTTGGATATAAAGCGGTGAAAAAAGTATGAAAAACGTACTATCCCAAAAAGCAAAAAACAGAAAAAAGAAAAATAAAAAAGAAAGAATCAGCAGAATTTCTCTGACTCTTATGTTTTCTTTTGCTATTTTCATAATATTATTTCTCGCTATAGGATTAACAGTTGGAATCATTTATCTACTCTTATGGCTAAAAGCTGTTCCTGCATACGAAGGAAGTGCTTTTGAAATAACACCATTGCTCATTTACGTTATTTTCATAAGCCTATTAATCGGTTTCGGAATCTCAATGCTTCTCGTCAGATTCCCCTTAAAGCCGTTTAACCGTGTTATTTCCACAATGAACCGTCTTGCTTCGGGAGATTTTAAGGCAAGAATTAAATTTTCAAAGTCAGTTTATGGTATTCCCGCCTTTGCCGAAATGGAAGAAAGCTTCAACAAAATGGCACACGAGCTTGAAAACACAGAAATGTTAAGATCTGATTTTATCAATAATTTTTCTCATGAATTTAAAACACCAATTGTTTCTATAGCTGGATTTGCAAAGCTTGTAAAAAAAGGAAATCTGACAGAGGAACAAAAGACGGAATACATAAGTATTATTGAAGAGGAATCCATAAGACTTTCGGACATGGCAACAAAGGTGTTGAACCTAACAAAAGTAGAAAATCAAACAATTCTATCTGACGTAAGTAGATTCAATCTTTCAGAACAGATAAGAAACTGTGTTCTTTTATTGGAACAAAAGTGGACTGATAAAAATATAGAATTTGATTTAAATTTTTCAGAGCACTACATTTATGCCAACGAAGAGCTTTTAAAACAAGTATGGATAAACCTTATAGATAATGCAATAAAATTTTCTCCCGAATATTCCTTTGTAAGCGTTAAAATTGAAGAAGAAAACAAATCTTATTTAATAACCGTCACAAACACAGGGAGCTATATTCCCGAAAGCGAGAAAAAGCATATTTTCAGAAAATTTTATCAATCAGATAAATCTCACACCGCATACGGAAACGGAATAGGACTTGCAATAGTCAAAAAGATTCTTGAGCTTCACAAAGCAGAAATTTATGTGGAAAGTGATAAAGACTCAACCTCTTTCACAGTAAAAATAAACAAAGCAGAGGAAACATCATGATAGTCTTATGTGTTTTTTTAGTATTATTGTTTCTTATAGCGTTATGGTTTATTTTCTATGGAATATGCTCTCTTTTAGTTGATACTTCAAAAGAATATGAAGAAAACAGTCCATTTTACCGCTTTATTCTAAATGCGGCAACATGGGTTGCAATTATTGTTCTGAAAATTAAAATTACAGTTTCAGGATATGAAAAGCTGGATAAAAAAAATAATTATCTTTTCGTTTCCAACCATCGTTCCAATCTAGACCCAATTTTAGCCTGGTACGTTTTCAGAGAATATGATATAGCGTTCGTTTCTAAACCTGAAAATTTCAAAGTACCAATATTCGGAAACATAATTCATCGTTGCTGTTTTTTACCAATTGACAGAAAAGACCCTTTCAAAGCGATGGAATGCATCAACAAAGCTTCAAAGCTTTTAGAAAAGCGTCAGCTTTCCGTTGGAATTTATCCCGAGGGTACGAGAAATACAAAGGATGAAATGCTTCCTTTTCACAACGGTGTTTTTAAAATTGCTCAAAAATCCAAAACTCCTATAGCCATTGTTTCCATTAAAAACACAGATAAAGTTAACCAAAACATTCCTTTCAAGAAAACCAAGGTTAGTTTTGAAGTTTTAAAGGTGATGTCTGTAGAAGAAATTTCACACAAAAGAACAAATGTGTTAGGTGATGAAATAAGAAAAATTCTTGAAGATGGACTGAAATAATAATAACTGGATGCAAGGCATTTACATCCAGTTATTTTTTTTGACGATTCTTTTTATTTTTCTCAAAAGTTCTTTTTGCTCATTTTTAATTACGTGGCTTTCACAAGCTTTTTGAATCGCTTTATTATACGTCCAATGGTCAAGAGATGATTTTTTCAAGAAGGAAAACGTTTCGTCAAATCTTTTGGAAAGAGCGGTGGCAAAAAACCAAGATACCATCATTTTAACGTAATACTCATCACTATTTACAGATTCAACCATTTCAAAATATTCTTCAGAAAAATCCTCCTCAAGAAAATGAAGCATCAACATTTCTATAGCAAAACGAACGCTGTAACAATGAGGTGACAAAATCCATCTTTCGATATACGTCAATAGCTCTTTTTTATGATTTTTAAAGCATTTCGGTCTTAAAGAATCACAAACCGCCCAATTATCCACATAAGGCAAAAAGGAATCTACATATTCCAAGCATTTATCAATATCTTTAATTTCCATTATCATAAAGCTATGTAAATTATTTTCTTCCAGATATTCATGTGGCAAATCATTTAAAAATTCTTTTGAAGCGGGAATTTGGGAAATAGCTTTGGCATATTTTTTTAACGTGGGAGTTCTTATACCTATAATCTTTTCCGAAGCAATCGTTGGGATTAATGGACAAATAAAATATTTATATTTTTCATCAGAAAGAGATAAAAGATTTCTTTTTATATCGTTGACGGTTATGGTTTTTATTTTATTATTATTTATGAAATCCATTATTTTACAGATTCTCCCATTTGTTTTTTTAACTTTTATTCATGGTTTAATTTATTATATCATTTTTTTGACAAAAAACAACAGAAAAAAATTTTCTTTTTAACGCTTGAAGAGAAAAAAACACAGTTGTATAATTCAAATCATTCCAAAAGAAAGAGAATTATTATATGGAAGAAGAAAAAAAAGAATATCTTATGCCCGACTATTACAATTCCTTTGCTTGTAAGATGGGAAATTGCAGACGTGCATGTTGTGAAGGCTGGCCTATAACGTTTTCTGTTGAAGATTATTTTAGATTAATGACCGTTGACTGTTCTGAAAAATTAAGATGCAAAATCGATTCTGGCGTAAAAGTTTCTCTCTCCCCCACCCCCGACGCTTATGCTCAAGTAATGATGAGATATGACGGCACATGTCCCTTGCGCCTTGATGACGGTAGATGCTCAATACATGCAGAAT
>JAZRPU010000006.1:0-8620 GCA_045649365.1 Eubacteriales bacterium
GGGTGTGCCGCAATAAATTCAACGTCATCCCTTAAAATGCTTTGTATTTCGTGAACGATTTTACCTTTAACGCCTGTAACATCTGTTATGATGATTCCGCTTTTAAAATATTGTTGGTTATCTTTAATCCAAGCAACACAAGCCGAGGGATATATGGCAACAATAATCAAATCTGCTTCTCCAATAAGTTCAGGAGAGTTAAATGCTTCTCCTTTAGATATGATACCTTTTTCCAAAGCGTAGTCAATATGGTCTTTTGTTCTTGTTATGCAAGAAACGTTATATCCTTGTTTAGTCAATGCCATGGCATAGCTTCCGCCTATAACACCAAGACCAATTATAAGTATTTTTTTGTCATTAGTTAGTTTCAAGAGTATTAACTCCTATTCCAAGTGATTTTATGTAATCAAAAAAGTCGGGAAAACTTTTGTTAACTGCTTCGGCATTATTTATTTCTCCTCCCACCAGTGTCAGTAACAATGTCATAGCCATAACGATTCTGTGATCGTTGTGACTACAAATTGGAGCTTTTGGGGATTTAAGAGGAGATTTTGGAATAATTACTTTATTTTCTTCATCTTTAATTTTAACTCCAACTTTTAGTAATTCTTCAGCCATTGCAGCTACTCTGTCGCTTTCTTTTATTTTTAATCTTTTTGTCCCTGTGAAAATAGCTCCGTTTTTTGCTGCTGCCAATGCAAATAAAACAGGCCCTAAATCGGGACAATCGGAAATGTCAAGAGTAGGGGAAGAGGATTCAAGCAAAGGAAAATATTCCTTGTATATTTTATCTCCTTGTAAGCTGTCTTCTTTTAGTCCTTGAACGTCAACGAATCCGCCTAAATAATTTAATGCATCAAGAAACGCGGCATTTGAATAGTCACCCTCAACGGAACAAATTTGAGGGATGTATTTCTGATTGCCTTTAACGTAAAAAGTGTTATGCTTTTCTTCAATTTTGATTCCGAAATTGTCCAGTGCTTTTAATGTGAGTTTCAAATAGGAGTAGCTTTCAATTGGTGGAGTGATATTTATAACACTATCACCATCTAAAAGCGGCAAGGCGAAAAGCAAGCCTGTTATAAACTGACTGCTTACGTTTCCAGGTACTGTAAAAGTTCCGCTTTTCAGATTCCCGCTTACATGGATTTCTATTTCTGTTTGCGAAAAAGAAAAACCATGAGTTTCTGATAAATCCTTGTATATATCCATTGGACGTTTAAGCAGTGATTCTGCACCACAAAGGGATGCTTCATTTCCAAATAAGAGGGAAATGGGAACAAAGAATCTGATTGTGCTTCCACTTTCTCCGCAATTGAGCAATGGAGAATTAATTGTTTTACTCTTATCGATTCCTGAAACGATTGCATCTGTTCCATTAATTCTGATGTTAGCTCCCAAAGCGTTGAGGCAGCTGATGGTAGCTTGTATATCTTTGCTTAAAGCAATGTTTTTAACAATACTTTCTCCCCTGGCAAGCCCTGCACATATTAAAAGACGATGCGCCATGCTTTTTGAGGGAGGGGCTTTAACCTTGCCAACGGCAGAAGATGGGGAAATAATATAAGTCATGAACGTTCCTCCGCTTTTTTAACTAAAACGTCTATAGCGTTCAAATAACCCATAAAACCCTCTCCTGTAATTGTTTTGATGCATGCTTCTCTAATATAGCTTATTTGTCTGAAGCTTTCTCTTTCTTCTACTTTAGAAATATGAACCTCTACAGTAGGAAGTTTAGTTGATTTTACTGCATCAAGAATCGCAATGCTTGTATGGGTATATGCTCCTGGATTAATTACAATACCATCTGCTTTTTCAAAATATGCTTCTTGTATTTTATCTACAAGGTCACCTTCATGATTGGATTGAAAAAATACCAATTCTGCATCGTATTTTTTTCCGTGTTCTTTTATCTGTTCGCACAAGTCATTGTAAGTCCCTTTTCCGTAATGTTCAGGTTCTCTTATACCTAACATATTAAGATTAGGACCGTTAATTACATATATTTTCATTTTTTCAAAAAGTCCTTTATTATTCGTTCTGCAACAGTTTCCGCATCGCAAGAAGCATCAATTATAACATCTGCTGTAGAAACGTATGTATCATATCTCTCTTCAAAACGTTTCTTTATATCATTAACGTTTTTGGAAAGAGGTCTGTCATCGGTAGGAATGAGATTTTCAAGCGGCCGATTTATAAAATAAACATCTCCGTTCTGCTTCATGGCGAAAATGTTTTTCTCTCTTAAAATTGCTCCGCCGCCTGTTGAAATAATAATTCCGTTTTTAGAGCCAAGCTCAGAAATTACCTCGCTTTCTATATCTCTGAAAACTGATTCTCCGTCAGTAGAAAAAATATCAGATATAGCTTTTCCTGCTTTTTTTTCAATTAAAACGTCAGAATCATAAACTTCCATATCGAGCTTTTTTGAAAGTATTTTACCAACTGTAGTTTTTCCACAAGATGGCATACCGGTTAATATAATGTTCTTTTTAGGCTTTAAAATCTTTTCAAACACCAAGTCTATTGTATCATCAGAATATTTCGTATCGAGAAAAATTTCAGATGCTCTTACCGCTTGAGCGACCAACATATATAGTCCACACTCAGCTTTTATGCCTTTGTTTTTAGCTTCTCTTACCAATTTTGTAGTTAAAGGATTATATACAACGTCAACAACGCCTGAAAGATTAGAAAAACTGTCAAGGTTCACGGGAACGTTATCCCAATTTGGAAACATTCCTGATGGAGTTGTATTTATAATAACGTCAGTATCTCCGTGGTTCTCGTAAAGTTCCTTGTATGTAATACAACCATCTTTTTCGCTTCTGCTTACTTTAAGAATGGTTTTAGCTCTCAAAGCTTCTGCAACAGCTTTAGCAGTTTTTGATGTTCCGCCTGTACCTAATATTACAACTTTTTTATCAGTGAATGAAAGTTCCATTTTTTCAATAAGACTTTTCATTCCAAAAAAGTCAGTATTGTAGCCGTAAAGCTTTCCGTCGCGGTTAACTACTGTGTTTACCGCACCGATTTCCTTTGCTTTATCATCTATGTAATACAAATAGGGAATTACCGTTTCTTTGTATGGAATAGTAACGTTTATTGCATTAAAATCTGCTTTTTTTAAAAAAACATCAATTTCATTTTTTGTAATCTCACAAATATCATAGGAATAACTTGCAAACTCTTCATGTATTTCTTTTGAGAAAGAATGTTTTAAATGTTCACCTATACATCCGTATTTCAATTTAATTCGCCTCTTTCAGTGAAAAAATTCGGCTCCGTAACCTGCTGAAATAATATCATAAACAACGAGTGCCGTTACTGCATTAATAACAGGACAAGCTCTATGGACTATGGCTGGGTCATGACGGCCTTGAATAGAAAGTTCTTTGTCAGTCATTGTTTTCAAATCAACGCTTTTTTGAGCCTTGTAAATAGATGGGGTGGGTTTTATAGCACATCTGAATGTGACAGGCATACCGTTTGAAATTCCACCGTTTATGCCTCCGTTGTTATTTGATAAGGTTGAAATATTTCCGTTATCCATAAAATATGTGTCGTTTAACGTACTGCCTTTTCCTTCTGCAAAACCAAATCCGAGTCCAAACTCTACTCCCTTAACAGCGGGAATACCATATATTGCCTTTGAAATTGTGTTTTCAATTCCGTCAAACCAGGGTTCTCCCAATCCTGCAGGAAGCCCATATACTGCAGTTTCAGTAATTCCTCCAACGCTATCTCCTTCAGCTGCTACTTCAGAAATATATGCTTTCATTTTATCCCATACTTCATTTTCAAGCGTAGGAACAGGAGATGAGTTCAGAATCTTAACGTCTTCTGATGAAGAAATATTTCTGTCTTTATAGCCGCCAAGGTATGATAAGTGAGTACCTATATAAATTCCCTTTTTTAAAAGAGCTTTTTCTATTATTGCACCTGCTGCAACAAGGGGAGCGGTTAATCTTCCAGAGAAATGACCTCCTCCTCTGTAATCCTGAAAGCCCTTATATTTGCAAAATGCCGTATAATCAGCATGAGAGGGGCGGGGAATAAAGGCTGTTTCACTGTAATCAACACTTTGGGTGTTTGTATTTGGAATAAGAATGCATAAAGGAGTTCCCGTCGTTTTTCCATTGAAAACTCCACTTACAACCCTATAATTGTCAGGCTCAACTCTTTTTGTGGATATTGCTCCCGATGGTCTTCTTCTGGAGAGCTTTTCTTTAATATATTCGTGGTCAATTTCTATTCCGGGAGAAATTCCGTCAAGAACTACACCAATCTCTTCTCCGTGACTTTCTCCAAAAAGAGTTACGGAAAGGGAAGTACCGAAAGTATTTTTCATATTAATTATTCTCCGAAAGTATTTGTCTGATTTCAGATTTCCATGATTCTATTGGTAATTTGTCAATTATAAAACTGCCGACGGAGTCAACTCTTATAACAGAAATGTCTTTTCCATCACATTTTTTATCATGAGTAGCGGCATCAAGCATTTTTTCAAGGTTTCCGTTAACTTTTGTAGGAAGTCCGATTGAAGATAAAATCTCTTTCACTTGATTTCTGATATCTTTGCCACACATGGGTATCATCCCAAGGGCAACACATTCACCGTGATACATTCCGTTTAATTCTTCTTCGGCTTCTATTCCGTGACCGAGAGTATGTCCAAAATTCAGAATTTTTCTAAGCCCTGTTTCTTTTTCATCATGTTCAACGACAAAAGCTTTGATTTTAAGAGAAATCTCAATAACTTTTTCTATTTCTTCAAAAGCTTTTTCTGATTTAAAGATATTATAAAGTTCAACATTGGATGTTAAAGACATTTTGAATGCTTCTGCAAGTCCATTGGAAATCTGACGTTTTGGTAAAGTGATAAGAACGTCAGGGTCAATCAAAACACATTTGGGTTGATGAAATGCACCAATGATATTTTTAACGTTGTTAAGATTGATTGCTACTTTGCCGCCAATAGACGAGTCAACTTGAGAAAGCAAGGTTGTAGGTATGTTGTAAAAGTCAATCCCTCTCATAAACGTTGAAGCGGCAAAACCGGTTAAATCACCAACAACGCCACCGCCAACAGCAATAGCACAATCTGTTCTTGTGAAGCCTTTTTCTAAAAGAGTTTCACAGAGCATCTTATAGTTATCAAAGGATTTAGAGGCTTCTCCTTGTTCAATCGTAACTAACTCATAATTTTTGCAAAAGCTTGCAATTTTTTGTGAATACTCTTTTGGAACACCGTTGTCGGTAACGATAAGACATTTTCTGTTTAAATTCAAAAGCGAGTCTGCTTTATTTAAAATTCCTCTTTCCAAATGGATATCGTATGGATTGAGAGGGAGATTTACTCTGATTATCATAAGGACTCCTATTTATCTTTATTCAAATACGTACCAACGGGCTTGAGCTTGTCACAGAAACGGGAAAGCATTTTAAGCATATCTCTTCCTGTACCTGTGTTAAGGTCACCCTCAACTTCAACGTAGAAGTAATACTGCCACATAATCTCTTTCATGGGTCTGCTTCTCAATGTGCGCATGTTGTATCCGTAAAGACCGATAATATCAATAGCTTTAGCTAAAGCACCGGCTTCGTTTTTTACTGTGAACAAAAGAACTGAATAAACGCCTTGTTTTTTTTCAAATGGAGGATTTTCCGATCTTGTTAATACTGCAAACCTTGTTGTGTTACTTCTGCTGGCGTTAATATTTCTTTCCATTACTTTCAAACCAAAAATAGATGCTGTTTCTTCGCTGGCTATTGCGGCAATGGATTTGTCACCTTTTTCGGAAACGTATTTCGCCGCCAACGCAGTATTTGAATATTCTTTTGTTAAATATCCATGCTTGTTGATAAACTCTGCACATTGTCCCAATGCTTGTGGATGGCTTATTACCTCTTTAATATCGTCCCATTCTGTATCCGGACAAACAAGCAGGTCGTGGGAAACTGCCAAATCATATATGGAATTTATAAAAAGTGTTCCCGAAAACAAAAGGTCGATAACTTGACCGACTTCTCCGTTGGAGCTGTTTTCAAGGGGAAGAACAGCCGCGTCGCATTCACCTGCTTCAACGGATTTATATGCGGCAGAGAAATCATGAAAAGGAACGGCTATTGAAGAGGGAAAAAGCTTTTTTGATGCTATATGTGCAAAAGCACCCTCTGTTCCGCTATATGCAATTTTCATTCCTTCCAACAGCTTTGATTGATAAGATCTGGATATTTTCATTGTTTCTCTGATGAAGCTTACATAATATGAACGAAGCTCTTCGTCAGAAACTCTTTTTGCCCCGTTAATAACAACCTCTTCTTCTCTTGCGGGGTCGAGAATAGGCATTCCGTGTTCGGATTTATATTCAGCAACTTTTTTCACAGCATTCATTCTCTGACAAAAAAGTTTGGCTAATTCAGCGTCTATTTGGCTTATTTCTTCTCTCGCTTTTTTTAATTTGTCCATGAATATAACCTCAATGTTTCTGTATATTTCTGTAATATCTTCAATTGGGTATTTTACTACAAAAATTAATTGTTGTCAACAATCGCATCTTATAAAACATAAAGTAAAATGTAAAAAAATATAAAGAATTTAACGAACAAAATCAATCAAAAAAGGTGACTGAAAAACAATTTTACAGTCACCTTTTTTAAAGCTGATAAATAATATTTTGTTATTCTACTATAGATTTTTCTGTTTGATTATTCCAAAGACAAACATAGTTTTGTCTGATTAAATCACGCTATATTTTATAAATCAAATCTGTGTATACGGGATATGGCCAGTAATCAGAAGCGGTATGAAGTTGCGCTTGATCAACAGCATCCCTCAACTTCTTCATCAATGGAATTATATTATCTCGCATGTGCTTTCCGAGGTCAAGAGAAGAGTTTTTTGATGAAGCTTCTTCTGTTTTAACAAAAAGCTTTGTATAAAGAGAGTATATTTCATCAGATAATTCCGAAAGCTTTTTCAATGTTTCTATTTCAAAAGCACATTGAATTGAATCACAAGCTTTTCTCTTGTTGATGATTGTTTCTGAAAGTTTAGAACAATATTTAGAAACTGATGGGAGAATATCTTTCATTATCATATCAAGCATTGTTAATGCTTCAATATTGACAGTTTTATTATAAGCTTCCATCATAATTTCATAATGGGAATGAATCTCATTTTCTTTCAATATTCCGTATTTTGAAAGAACTTCTATATTCTTTTTGTCAAGGAAATGTGGAAGCGCATCTACAGTGGATTCCAGATTGAGAAGTCCTCTTCTTTCAGCTTCTTTTTTCCATTCTTCGGAATAACCGTCACCGTTGAATAAAATTCTCTTGTGATTTTCCAGAGTTTCTTTTATAAGCTTGAGAACTTCTTGTTCAAAATTGTCTTTAGAACAGTTTTCCAAGATGTCAGCAAAGGATTTCAATGCGTCAGCAACAATGGTGTTCAACATTGTGTTTGTAATTGCTATTGATTGAGAAGAGGCAACCATTCTGAATTCAAATTTATTACCTGTGAAAGCAAAGGGAGAAGTTCTATTTCTGTCTGTAGTTTCTTTGGAAATTTCTGGAAGCGCATGAACACCAATTTCCAAATTTGTTTTTTCGGTTTTCTCGTATCTTTTGTTGTTTATTATTGATTCAATTATTTCTGTAAGCTCGTCACCCAAGAAAATTGAAAGTATAGCTGGAGGAGCTTCTGCCGCACCAAGTCTGTGGTCATTACCCGCAGTTGCAACAGCAATACGGAGTAAGCTTTGATATTCATCCACAGCTTTTATTACAGCAGATAAAAACAGCAAAAACTGTGTGTTGTCAGCGGGAGATTTACCTGGATTAAACAGATTAAATCCTGTGTCTGTAAAGAGCGACCAGTTATTGTGCTTTCCGCTTCCGTTGAAACCTGCAAATGGTTTTTCGTGAAGTAAGCAAACAAGACCGTGACGGTGAGCCACGTTTCTCATGGTTTCCATTATAAGTTGGTTGTGGTCGCAGGCTTTGTTGGCTGTTGTGTATATAGGAGCAAGCTCATGCTGTGCAGGAGCTGCTTCGTTGTGTTCTGTTTTGGCAAAAACGCCCATGCTCCAAAGCTCTTCGTCAAGCTCTTTCATAAATGAAATTATTCTTGGCTTTATTGCACCAAAATAGTGGTCATCAAGTTCTTGTCCCTTTGGTGGTTTGGCTCCAAATAATGTTCTTCCGCAGAACAAAAGGTCTGTTCTTTTGTTGTAAAGTTCTCTGTCGATGAGAAAATATTCTTGTTCAGCGCCAACTGTTGTAATAACTCTTCCTGCATCTCTTCCGAAAAGCCTTAATACTCTTAACGCTTGTTCGTTGATTAACTCCATTGATCTTAAAAGAGGAGTTTTTTGGTCGAGAGCTTCACCGCCATGGGAGCAAAATACCGTAGGAATGCAAAGGGTGTTATCCTTAATGAATGCATAAGAAGTAGGGTCCCATGCTGTATATCCTCGGGCTTCAAACGTAGCACGAAGACCGCCCGATGGGAAACTGGATGCATCAGGCTCACCTTTTATAAGGCATTTACCCGAAAATTCTATAATAGCATTTCCGTCGTTATCGCTTGAAAGAAAGCTGTCATGCTTTTCGG
>JAZRPU010000007.1:0-5771 GCA_045649365.1 Eubacteriales bacterium
CTTTTTTTGAAACTGGAGCTTGCTCATTGAGAATCGTTCCACACATTATGCATATTTTACCTTCGGTCATTCCTTCTTCTGTGCAAGTTGGCTCTTTTGACTGAAGCAATTCCTCGGAATGAGGAATTACATCGATTTCACCGCTTTCAGTAAAACCGCAATCAATACACATTCTGTTTTGTTCTCCTTTTGATTGGCAGGTAGCAGATACAACGGTTTCCCATTCCCCGAAAAGATGAGTATGTTCAACGGATACATCTTCGTACTGAATACTTCCTTCTGATGTGGAAAAAGCTTCAGAAGATTCGCTGACGTATTCTTGAACGGAAGCTTCAGAAGAAGAGCTTTCTTCACTTTCTGGCGTTTTTTTGCAGGATGAAATACTAAATATTAAGATTAATAAAAAAAGCAAACTGATGAGTGTTTTTTTCATATTATTACCTATAACGACAGTATCCCTATTTTATATCTTTAATAAACCATTTTTACCATTGTATCATGGTTTTTCGTATTTTTCAAGGGGGAAAAATAAATTTTCGCTGTGTTTGAAAAAATATCACACAGCGAAAATAAATCAAGATTTTTTATTGTGCTTGTTAATAAAGAAATAGACCAGATAAAACAAAGAAATATAAAGAAGAAACAGGGTAACGACAAAAAGGGGGTATAAAATTTGATTACCGTTTACAAGGTTGTATGCTATATCGTATGGAGTTCCATCTCCACGCTCCAAGAACATATAATTATATCCAATAATTTTATTGGCAATGAAAGCAGAAAAGCAGAAGCTTAACAAAATTCCCACGGTAATTTTAACGTTTCCTTTTTTCATGCTTGCCATACCTGATATTGCTATGTAAAGAGATGTGAATCCCGATATTGTATGGGTTATTCCTGAAACAACGTTATCAAAGGATAAAACAGGATAAGAACCGTAATTGTTACCCGCACAATAAGTTCCCATGACAGCACCCAATATTCCGAAAATGAAAACGAAATCCAAGGCAGAATTCTTCAACTTGCTTCGTGAAAAAGCAGCAATGGGAATTGCTATTAATTGAATACTACACAAAAACAACGGAAGTTCATATATCCAGTTCATCGGGTCTTTTTCTCTGATACAAATTATTATTATTTTAAAAAGTTCAAATGAATCAATCAGAATTGCTGACCATATTAAAACCTTGTTTTTTTGAGTCAGTTCTTTTTTTCGGTTTTTTAATCCTAAAAAAATTGATAAGGCTATCATTATAACCATAAGAAATGAAACAAAAAGAATATGTTGTGCGGAGAAATACCCCTCTGGCTCTCTCTCGTATCCGCCAAAACCAAAAAACTCTCTCATAGAATTTGTGTTCAACTTTCTTTATATTAATTTAATTATCCAACATACCAAAAAGCCTAAACCTAAAAGGGAAAGAACGACTGTATCAATAATTTTATTTTTAAACAATTTCCAATCAAAAAAATAATAAACAGCTAAAATTGGTACCGACCAAAACATAGCGTTGAGTTGAAAAGCACCTGCTATGTCAAGCTGAAATAATTTATAATAAGCTCTCGTCATTCCGCAACCGGGGCAAGGTATTCCAAAAAATGAAATGAATGGACATTGTGGCTTAAATATCAGAAAAAAGGCAAGAACTAACAAAGAAATACCGCTTCCAATGAGCTTTTCTTTAATGGTGTTTTTTGCTTCCTTGTTTTGATTTTTAGGTGATTCCAACGTATATACTCCTTTGGATTTAAAATGGTCTTTTGTAAAAAACAGACCGAGAAAACTCGGTCTGCTCTTTCTTTAAGTAAAGGGTTTTCAAATAAAATGGTTTATTTGGGGATACCCATTCCGATGGTAGCTTTTTGAGCTTGGTATTGTTCATCACTCATGCACAAAACCTTGATACCGATAACGATACCCATGATTTCGTTGATTAAGGTAATAACACCACAAGTAACAACTCCAAGAACGATACGCAAAATACCTTGCTTTACTCTTCCTTGCATGAAGCAGGGAACACCGAGGCTGTTGAAAATGATACACATGATGCCAAATAAAACTCTGTTATCCATGATTGTTCCTCCGTATTTATTATAGTGTATTTACTACACGGACATAATACACTATTTTGAACGAATTGTCAACCCTTTTCGACGAAATAATGAAAAAAATCAATTTTTTTGAACGATTAAAAAGGGAAGAATGGTCATAAAACAAAGTTTTTTATGAATTGTTTGTTGTTCCTTTTTCGACAGTTTGATTGTCTATGTCACGGGATTCTTCCGCAGATAAAGGAAGCTTTAGCTTATTATTCGTCTTTTCTTTCACAATTTGGAAAATAACAGCAGTAACGGGTATTGAGAAGAAAATGCCGAAAACACCAAAAAGCTTTCCCCCTAACAGAACTGCAAGCAGAGTCCATATAGGCGATAACCCCACCGATCCACCAACGACATGAGGATAAATAAACTGCTCTTCCACATATTGAACTGCAAGGAAAACAACTATACAAAGAATGAATTTTGAGGGGTCTGCAAGCAGAACAAAAAATGCACCTACTGTACAAGAAATAAACGGGCCGATATATGGAATGAATGACAATATTCCCGATAAAAGTCCTATAAGACCAGAATATGGAATTTTGAAGATTAAAAAAGAAAGGGAGATCAGCGACCCAAGAATAACAGCTTCAATACATTGTCCCGACAAAAATTTGGTAAAGTTGTGGTTGAACATTTTAACGGATTTCAGTATCAAATCACCAACAGGCTTTTTAACGTATGCTCTTATTACTTTTCCGCCTTGTCTTGAAAGCTCTTCCTTGCTTGTTAAAACGTATATGGATACGACTATGGATATTCCCACGTTCACCACCGCGGATACCGCACCGCTTAATAATCCCGCAACGGAGGTGAATACGGTACCTGCACCAGAAAGAATATTGTTTATTACGTTGTTCAGGTCAAGTTTGCTTATGTATTCTGTTATTGCCGAAATGTCTATATTGTGCTTACTTAACTTTTCTGTAAGTACGGGTAATTCCTGAAGAATGGTGTTGTATAGGCTTATGATAGATTTGGTGGTTGTGGGAATAATGAGGGTAATAATTACAACTATAATTGTGATTATTGTAATATATGTAAGAATCAGACTTAAAAGTGTGATTAGTTTTTTAGGCTTTTTCTTCTTTTTCTTGAAAAGCCTTGTGATGATTATTTGATATCCGTTCATAGGAACGTTTAACACAAATGCGATAACAAATCCGCTTAATATTGGAAGTATAAGCTCAAAAAGCTTACTAAAAATATTTATCAAAGCTCCCACATTCATGAGGACGGCAAATACCATAACTCCAACTATAACGAGAAGCAAATTTTGCTTGAATTTTTTATCCACTTTATACCTCTGTTGATTTTATTTTTCAATCTTTAATTCTAATATATATGATAAACCTTTATATAAACTTAAAATCAACTATTGCATTTTTAAAATAAAGAATGTATAATGAAAATAAATTAATTAAAGTGAGGTATTTGATATGGTAAAACACATGATTATTTGGAAATTAAAAGAAGGCTTGGAAAATCCTGAAGCCAAAAAGCAAGAGATAAAGGAAGCCCTCGAGGGTTTAGTAGGAAAAATAGACGGACTTTTAGAAATGAAAATTCATATAAATGGTATGGATTGTTCTTCGGGAGATTTAATGATGGATTCTACCTTTGAATCTGCAGAGGCTTTGGCTTTGTATCAGAATCACCCTGAACACGTTGCAGTTGCATCGGGCTTGGTAAGGCCTGCGGTTGACCAAAGACTTTCCTTTGATTTCTGATTGTGTTATCTGAAATTTTGTGTTTTTGGTTATATTCAGATACTATATGGATATAACGTGGTGTCAGAAAATGAAAGATACATTCTTTTGAGCAAATAGTCTGCATATAAAGTCGTCATTCGGGAATACTTATTCTCGGAGGGGGCGGATATGTGCGATGAAGAAGTGAAAAATGACGAGCAAAAAAACGATGAAAGTGAAAAAAGCGTTACCACATGTGGAGAAAGCGGATGTATTCACGCTTTGATAATAGCGGGTCAGATAGAAGGACATTACTCCGCTTCCACACAAGCTAAATCTACGAAATACGAGCATATAATTCCAACACTTGTTGCTGTGGAAGAAAGCTCCGATATTGACGGACTTTTAATACTTCTAAACACTATTGGCGGTGACGTAGAGGCGGGACTTGCTATTGCAGAGGTAATTTCCGGAATGAAAAAGCCAACGGTTTCTCTCGTTTTGGGAGGCAGTCATTCTATTGGAGTTCCTTTGGCGGTAGCAGCCAAACGGTCTTTTATAGTTCCTTCGGCTACAATGACCCTTCATCCTGTCAGAATAAACGGTCTTGTTATCGGAGTTCCGCAAAGCTTTGATTATTTTGAAAAAATGCAAATGCGGATAATTGAGTTCATAACCCGAAATTCGTCGGCTGACGGTGATGAGCTGAAAAAAATGATAATGAAAACAGACCAAATGACAACAGATATTGGCACGGTTTTAGGCGGTGCGGAAGCGGTTGAAAAAGGTCTTATTGACTGTGTGGGCAGTTTGGGCGATGCTCTCTCGTGTCTGAAACAAATGATAGGGAACGCCAAAGATAAAACAGAGAATTTTTAAAAAAATCGGACTTGGGGAATTTTCCCGAGTCCGATTTTCTTATAAGGAACATTATGATCAGATAATATTAAAGGCTATATTTAGTTTTTTTCGCCATGGTATCCGTTTTCTCCAAACTCGTTTTTTTCGTCTTCCGAGTCGGTTTTGTTTTTGTTGCCGCCATGATTGTTTTCGTTTTTGTCATGACTTTGACTGTCATTTTCTTCTTTATCATGACCTTTCAACTTGTCTTTTATATCCTTCATGGACATTCCTTTGATTTCGTCTTCTGTAATTTCATAACCGTTTTCCAAAAGCTTTAAATATGCTTTATATTTTCCGAAGGACAATCCCTTTTTATGAGCGTCGGTAATTTCTTCGTCTGTTGCGCTTTCGCAATAAACGTTTTCATCTTTTTCAGATATTATTTCTATGTTTGAAAGAATTTTGTTTTTATTTTTTCCGTTTTTGCCACCAACGGTTATTGATACAACCTCGTTTGTGTATTCGTCATAATTCATTATTTTATCAATAGCATCTTTATAATTGGAATGCTTTATATCAAGAGCGGTTGTTAATTCGCTGCCATCTTCATTGTATCCTTTGACTTCAACAACTTTGTCAAAATAGTTAATTCCTAATTCTAAAGATGGATTAATATCAATGCTTAAAACAGTTATTGGCGTTGAATACAGTTTATAACCAAACAAACAAACGCCAAAAACTAACAAAAGGGCGGCTGCCATAGGTACTAATTTGTAACTGAAGGATTTTTTGGTTCGTCTTTTTTGGTTTATAAATTTTATAGTGTTGTTTTTTATTTCTTCTTCAGCGTGTATGCTGTCGAAAGCATTTTTTATTCTATCATTCATAATATTCAAGCCTCTCTTTAAGCAAGTCCTTTGAACGAGTTAATAAAGTGTAGATGGTGTTAACGTTTTTGTTGAGTATTTGGGCTATTTTAGGGGCTGTATATCCCTCGTAATAATGGAGATAAACAACGTCTTTATATTTTTTTGGTAATGATAGCACTGCTTTCAGCACATAGCTATTGTCTTCGTCCGACTCGGCGGTTTTATCCAACGCTTCGTCCAGGGGAACGGTATTGCTTCGGAAGAAATCTCT
>JAZRPU010000008.1:0-5715 GCA_045649365.1 Eubacteriales bacterium
ACCTTGAAATAACCGAAAATCATATTGACCACGTGCTTTTAAAGAGTGACGCTATTCCTACCTACCATTTTGCTCACGCAGTGGATGACCGTCTTATGGGTACTACCCACGTTGTAAGAGGCGAAGAATGGCTTCCCAGCCTTCCTTATCATTTGCAGATTTTCAGCGCATTGGGATTCAAAGCACCTAAATATCTCCATATATCCCAGCTTATGAAATCGGAAACGGTAACAGATGAAGAGGGCAACGTAAAGACTCTTAAGAAAAAGCTTTCAAAACGTGATATGGGTGCAGGACTCAGCTATTATATTGAGCAGGGCTACACGCCTGAAAGCGTTATGGAATATGTTCTTACATGTCTTAATTCCAACTATGAGGATTGGAGAAGAGCAAACAAGGATGCTCATTACACGGAATTTCCTTTCTCCATTAAGAAAATGAGTGCATCGGGAACGCTTTTCGATTTGGCAAAGCTTAATGACGTGAGCAAAAACGTTGTATCAAAGCTTACAGCCGAAGAGGTTTATGACAGACTTACTCTCTGGGCAAAGGAATATGACGGTGAATTTTTCAAAATACTTGAAAATGCTCCCGAATATGCAAAAGGAATCCTTTCCATTGGCAGAGGCGGAAACAAATCAAGAAAGGATTTTGGAACGTGGAGCGAGGTTAAGCCCTTTATAAGCTTTTTCTACGATGAGCTTTTTGTTCGCGAAGAGGATATCCCAGAGGGCTTTGATAAATTAATAGTTAAAGAAATATTGACAGCGTTTCTTGAATCATACAATGAGGCTGACGACCAGAATACTTGGTTTGGAAAAATTAAGGAATTGGGTGCGCAAAAGGGCTTCTGTCCCGACGTTAAGGCATATAAAGCAAATCCCGAGGGCTTTTTGGGACATGTTGGCGACGTCAGCACCTTTATTCGTGTTGCGGTAACGGGCAGAACAAACAGCCCTGACCTTTATGCTGTAATGCAGCTTATGGGCAAGGAACGTGTTGAAAAAAGAATTAAAGATTTTATAAAATAAGGAGAACGTACAATGGAAGAAACAAGCAACTTTCTTTACGATATTATTGAAAATGATTTAAGCGAAGGAAAAGTAGAAAAAATACACACTCGTTTTCCTCCCGAACCAAACGGATATCTTCATATTGGAAGTGCAAAGGCTATATATATTAACTATACCGCCGCAAAAAAATATGGCGGAAGCTTCAATTTGAGATATGATGATACAAACCCCACCAAAGAAGATGATGAATACGTTCAGAGCATATATAAAGACCTCACATGGCTGGGAGCAAATCCCGATGGCGGAGTTTTCTACGGAAGCGATTATTTCGATAAATGCTATGAATATGCAGTTTTGCTTATTAAAAAAGGACTTGCATACGTTTGCGACCTTTCCGCCGATGAAATGAGAGAATACCGTGGAACTCTCACAGAGCCGGGAAAAGAAAGTCCTTATAGAAACCGCTCTGTAGAAGAAAACCTTCAGCTTTTTGAAAAAATGAAAAACGGGGAATTTGCCGACGGTGCATGTACTTTGAGAGCTAAAATTGATATGGCTTCTCCAAACATGAATCTTCGCGACCCTGCTATATACAGAATCCTCCACATGAGCCACCACAGGCAAGGGGACAAATGGTGTGTTTATCCTCTTTATGACTTTGCTCATCCTATTCAGGACGCGTTGGAGGGAATCACCCATTCCATGTGTTCTATAGAATTTGAAAACCACAGACCCCTTTATGATTGGGTAGTTGACAGCATTGGCTTTGAGAAAAAGCCTCATCAATATGAATTTGCCCGTCTTAACGTTACAAACACCGTAATGAGCAAGCGTTATTTGAGAAGACTTGTGGAAACGGGTGTTGTTGACGGTTGGGACGACCCAAGAATGCCTACCCTTTGCGGTTTGAGAAGAAGAGGATATACTCCCGAATCTATTTTTGAGTTTGTAAAGAAAGCGGGCGTTGCAAAGAATTTCTCCATTGTTGATATCGCACTTCTTGAAAGCTGTATTCGTGACGAGCTTAACGCAAAAGCCGAAAGAAGAATTGTTATCACCGACCCTGTTAAAGTTATAATTAATAACTATCCCGAGGATAAAAAGGAATATTTTGAAACCTCAAATAATCCTAACGATGCAGAAGCGGGAAAACGTCAGCTCCTTTTCACAAAAGAGCTTTATATTGACAGAAGTGACTTTTCCATGGACCCTCCTCCTAAATATTTCAGACTTAAGCCAGGCGGAGAGGTAAGACTCATGGGCGCATATATAATCAAATTCCTTGAAGCAAAAACCGACGAAAATGGAAACGTTACGGAAATAATCTGCGATGCAGATTTGGAAACAAGAAACGGTACCCCCGCAGACGGAAGAAAGGTTAAAGGCACAATCCATTGGCTCAGTACGGAAAACTGCTTTGATTGCGAGGTAGCAGAATTTGATAAGCTGTTCACCATAGAAAACACAGGTGCTATTGCTGAAGGCGAAACCTATGATGATTATCTCAACGTTGAATCTGTGAAAATAATAAAGGGTGCAAAAGCTGAAAAATGTTTGGAAAATTCTTTTGCGGGAGATAAATTCCAGTTCGTCAGAACGGGTTACTTCTGCAAGGACTCAAAATACGAGGGAAGATTCAATCGTATTGTTGAATTGAAGGATTCAAAACCCGTAGTTAAGGGAAAATGAGAAGAGCTTTATTATTGTTGATAAGCACGTTTTTCCTTTTGTCCTTAACGTCATGCGGTGAGAAAGATAATTCGTCACTTCCCGCCGAAAGTGACGTTCAAAGCTCCAATACCTCGGAAACGGTATGGGAAGAAAAATCAGAAGAAGTGTCGAAAGAGGATTCTTTTATGCCATATACAGAAGATAAATCAGGATATTTAAAAAACGTTAAAACAAATGATTTGAATTTTAATTCCATCACTATCAAAGCAAAGGATTTCAAAGGTACTTTCAATAATTGCCATATTGATGAAAATGGAAGACTTACCATGGATAAGGTGGAAAACCTTAATTTCTGCAATTTTGAAAGCGACGTTATGAACGTAGGATCTTTCACAACTATGCTCATATCGTGGAACGCTGTTTGCGGAAGAGGAAAAACAGAAATTCTTCTTTCTTTTGAAACAGAGGGCGGGGAATGGAGTGATTATTTTTCTTATGGTACGTGGACTGATAAGCCTCTTTCTTCCACAAGCAAAAGCACTTCCAACGATTTTGGTAAAATGGGAGTTGATACCCTTGTTCCATCTAAAAAAACAACGGGTAATATCAGATTCAAAATCAACATAAGCAAGTTCGGTGAATATTGTCCCGTTTTAGAGAATATTACCATTGCTACACCGGAAATGAACTGCTCAAATCCCGACTCATATCCTGAATATTTTTATAATCCCGTGCCCATGCGTTCTCAACTTGCTCCCGAAAACGGAGCAGACGGAAACGTTATGTGTTCCGCTACTACCGTTGCAATGGCTCTTGAGTATTTAGGTTATAATGAAACAACCGTTGAAGCGGGCGAGGGAACTTGGGACAAGGAATTTGCTGGATATGGAAACTGGCTTTTCTCCGTTGCAGAAGCGGCTTCACATGGATATTATACTTTCTGTGATTTCTATACAGAGGATATGATTAAATATGCCCTTTCAAAAGGATATAGCATTGGTTGCTCCACATATCTTACTTCTTCGGGACATATCGTTCTTGTTGTGGGATACGAGGTTGTTGACGGTGTTGAATATTACATTGTAAACGACCCCAACGTTAAAGCAGATAACCCTCAAGCAACTAAATATACTTGTGAATATTTCAACTCTGTGTGGTTGAAGCCTGAATATAATAATACAGGTGTGGTTTACGTTTTTCAGGGTCAGTATTAAGCATAAAATAAAAAATAAAGTAAATAATTTATTTAAGACAAATTTAAGATGTGGCTTGTATTATTTATGATACAAGCTGCGTTTTAATAAAAAATGCTTTTCTTTTTTGAAAATAATAATGTTTTTTTGCCTTTATAAAAAGGCTTCAGAATGAAAAATAGTTAATCAGCAGCAAAATATAAAAAAGAGCTTTTAAATTTGTTTTAGGAGGTGCATTTCTTGTCGAACTCTGATTTGCAACAGAAACCTCAAAAAGACGTCGCTGAAAACGAGGTAACAGAAAATAATGCGACAGAAAATATCGAAATTGAAAATAACATAACTGAAAACGTATCCGAAAATAATGATACGGAAAATACCTCTTTGGAAAACAACGTAACGGAAAACGTTCCTCAAAACGTGGATTTTCAAGGACAAGGCGGAAAAAATCTTTCCAACGGGTATGGATACAATAACGAAAATAATAACGGATATAACAACGGAAACAACAACGGATATAACAACGGATACAACAACGGATACAACAACGGAAACAACAACAATTTGTATAATCCGTGGGTTCCCGATGGCGAAAACATAAACGGGATGAATTTTGGTCCGGAGGTTCCGCCACCTCAAAAGGGAAAAGGTCTGTTTTGGGTTATTACTTCTGTAATGTTCGTTTTAAGCCTTGTTGCATTGGCGGTGCTTCTTTCGTTTTTCGGCAAAGGAGAGGGAAATACAGATAATTCCCAAGGCTCTGACGTTCCATCTCATGAATATACAAATGAAATAGTGGAACACGTTAAAACAGAAGCTCCTTCAAAGGAGATTTATTCAAGCAAAACCGCTTTATATAACGATGCTCAAAAAAGCTGTGTTACGGTTATTTGTAACGTGAAAAACGAATTTTTCGGACAATCTACCCAGTCGGTTTCTTTAGGAAGCGGATTCGTTGTTTCAAAAGACGGATATATAGTTACAAATGCCCACGTTGTAGATGGCGGAAATTCCTTTAAAGTCCGCTTTTATGACGGAAAAGAGGCTGATGCCCTTTTAGTTGGAAAAGATTCCGCTTGCGACATTGCAGTTATAAAAATTCATGCTGACAAATCCCTTGTTCCCGTCAGTTTTGGCGATTCAAAAAAAGTCAGAGTTGGGGATTTTGCTATGGCAATAGGAACACCCTCCAGCGAAGACCTTTTTGGTACAATGACTTTTGGTGTTATTTCAGGTCTTGACAGAAAAATTCCCGTAACTAACAGCAATGGGCAAACGGTGAAAACAATGTTGCTCATGCAAACAGATGCAACTCTAAATCCGGGAAACTCGGGAGGTCCGCTTTTTAATATGTACGGTCAGGTTATTGGTATTAACACCATGAAGCTTTCCGACGATTTTGAGGGAATAGGATTTGCTATTCCATCGGGCGGTGCGGTTAAAATTATAAACTCTCTTATTTCCACAGGAAAAGCAGACTACACCGATTCTGAATATGTAAAAGGCGGGTCGCAGCTTGGCATAACAGGACTTACCCTTGACGATGCGGCAAAGGAAGAATATAATTTTGAAGATGATATGCCCGAAGGTGTTTTGGTAGTTTCCATTGAGAAAAAGTCCTCCGCATACAAAGCAGGAGTTAGCGTTTATGACGTTATTTGTGAGTTTAACGGTAAAAAAATAACTACCATACAACAGCTTATAAGTGAGATACAAGACTGTTATCCTGGTGAAGAGGTAACAGTTAAGGTTTATAGAATTGAACGTGGAAGTAAAAAAGGCGAATATTACACTTATACTTTCACTCTTGACGCAATAGAGGAAAAATAAGATGAATA
>JAZRPU010000009.1:0-6298 GCA_045649365.1 Eubacteriales bacterium
GTGATATATTTTGAAAATTCAACATTGTATCTTTTCCAACTATTAAAAAAACTTATTCTAAAGCTATTATATTGATTTTTAATTATCAAAACAATTAGTAAAATGTCCTTACTTAAATTCACTTACAAATAATAAATAAACGTTAAAAATGCTTGCATATCGGTTTAAAATATGCAAGCATTTTTATATTCGTATTTTAAAAGCAAAATAACATTATAAAACAAGATTAAATTTGTACTTCACCCAAATATTAAAAAATCCCGAAAATCACATTAAGAGGAACCATTAAAATCCAGTCATCCTTATGAATCACTTTGCAGAATGTCTTTTATTTAAAAAGGAAATGATAATTTTAATTCACACAAATCAAGTCAAAAGATATCATACACAGCCGTTCCTTGAGCATAATATTTTTCATATTCTTCGCATGGCACCATACTGCCGCCCGTTGCCCAAACTAAATGATATCCAAAAGGAAGTTTTCCAAGTTTTTTTGAAAGCATGACAGGACCATACATTCCGACCAACGCGCTGGGCTCTAATTTAATATTTTCTGTATCATAAATCATTTTCAATAACGCGCTCATTCTTTCGTCAGCTACAGTATAAGCACCATCCATAAACGGAAGCATTTGTTTACCAACAAATCCGCTTGCTCTCCCTACAGCAAGTCCGTCTGCTATAGTACGGTTTTCAACTCCGAAATCATTTACAGATATCTCGCTATGTTTTCCTGTAGCCATTCCGAGCATCATGCAACAAGATTCAGTAGGCTCGGCAAAAAAACAATGCACATTATCTCCAAAAACCATTTTAAGCCCAAATGCAACGCCTCCGGGCCCGCCGCCAACTCCGCATGGCAAATAAACGTATAACGGTTTTTCTTCACTTATTACAATTCCGGCTTCATCAAACTGCTTCTTTAAGCGTTCTGCCGCAACAGAATATCCCAAAAATAACGTTCTGGAGTTTTCATCATCAACAAAGTGGCAAAGACTATTTTTTTCAGCTTCTTTCCTTCCGTTAGCAACAGCAATGCTGTAATCACTTTCATATTCTTTTACCACCGCTCCTTTTGATCTTAACATATCTTTTTTCCATTGTCTTGCATCAGCAGACATGTGCACTGTTACGTTAAAACCAATTTTTGCGCTAATAATTCCAATAGAAAGTCCTAAATTGCCGGTTGAACCTACAGCTATCATGTATTTTGAAAAAATCTTTTTAAATTTTTCAGTATCCAAAACAGCATAATCATCAGTTTCTTTTAGTCCGCCTTCTGCCATTGCTATCTTTTCAGCAACATACAAAACTTCATAAAAACCGCCGCGAGCCTTAATCGACCCCGAAACAGGCAAATGACTATCAAGCTTTATCAGAAGCTCACCATTAATTATTTCTCCGTATTTTTTTTGTATTTCGTTTTGCATTTTGGGAATGAATTGAAATGGAGATTCTATCAAGCCACAATTCATTGACGTTTCAGGAAAAACTTTCCTAAAATAAGAAGCAAATCTGTTTAATCTTTCGGAAGCCTCCAAAATATCATTCGCCTGAAGCTCGGATTTTTTTATTGCTGATTCAAACGGTAATAAATTTTCATTCATCCAAACAACTTCATTCTTTTGTATAATATCAGAAATAACAGGAAATTCTCTAACCCATTCACCCATTGGTTTTCCCAATACGATTTTTTCCATACTTCCTCCACACTAAATACTTTATTAAACATGCGGTATTATATCATTTTTTCTTACCAAAGTCAATTATTTCAAGTGAATAGATTATTGTAATTTATCTTTTTTATTCAACTCGACTCAAAAATACCACGTTTGAGCTTACTTTATTTGACCACGGATATGCTTTGCATATTATTTAATTGATACATTGAGCATTCTGTGGTGCAAAATAGCTCGCCTTTTAAAGACGAGCTGATTTTATTAGAATTATTTGATTTGTTTTACACGATATTATTTTTATTTTTCAACTTTATCAGTCAAAAAACGGAACATTATAAACTATTATTCCTGAATTCAATCAACGGTTTATCAACGAATCTCAAAACAGTAGCTTTATCTCCCTGTTTTACTTTGTCATATTCTTTTGAATATCTGAAAGTCTTGTGCCTTGTTTTTCCTTTGTTATCTCTGATAATCATATCTGCAAAAAGAACATCGTATGTATCATACGTATTTCCAGCTTGATGAGAATTTGTTTTTTTAATTCGTTCTCTGCGAACGTTAAAATAAGTTACCTCTCCCTCGTATTCTCTAACTTGAAGAAACTCTGATATTTTAACTTTATATGCAACGTATAGCAACACAAATACAGATAAAAACATTGAAATAGCAAACTCTTGTTTACCAACAAAATACAAACCCACACAAATAGCAGCGAGTATCGGAAAACTTATAGAAAGTATTAAAAGACTTTTCTTTTGAGCTTTCTTTTGCTCAATACGTGCTTCTTCAATAGTAATCATATTTTTCCTCCTTATTTTAAATCAGTTTGCATAAGAAATAATTTTAATATCGTTGTCAATTCTTGAAGCTGCGTCCTTGTCGCCTGTCGCTATGTAAAATCTTGTACCGTCATATTCAAACGCCTGGGGACTATATTCGGTTTCAAACTCCGAAATTGTAGTAAATGAATCATTTTTCATTTCCAAAATCTTCACTAAATACCTACCGTCATCCTTTGGAACGCTTCCAAGTAAAAACATACGATTATCTTTTACGAGTATATCAATAATCCATTTAACGTTTTCAGGTGTTTTATCTTTAATGGATTTCATATCATCTGTATGGTATAAACGCCCATTAGTGAAATATAAGGAATTATTCCATATCTTTTTTTCAAGGATAGCTGTATATCCCAAACGGTAATTTGAAATCTTTTTAGAATAAGCAGAAAAATACACAAACTCTGAATTCTCAAATTTGTAAAACGAAATATCGTTGCCAAGCTCAATTAAAGCATAAAGAGAATTATTCAAAACAACCAAATCATAAGCTCTTATTAATTTATCAGCATATTCTGTCATATCTGCAATTTCGCCTTGTTTATTTCTTATGGGAATCTGTTCATATTCACCGCTTTCAGCATCCAACGTTAAAACAGGATAGCTATCACTTAAAACTCCCACTCCGAAGAAATATTTACCTTCAAAGTCAACAATATCAAAACAATGTATTCCCCCGGGAATATCACGTTTAGTAACAAAACTTCCGTTTTCTAAAACGTAATAGTTCCCAAAACTCCAACTTTCTGTTGGATCAATGCCGGGAAGAAAAAGTGTGTTATCAATCTCTAAAAAACGGCTTATTTGTTCATCAGGAATAACACCGCATTGTTCCCATTCTTCAAGAGATAAATTATATCTGTATGCAACGCCAACTGTGTAGTTTTTGTCATAGTCACCCGCGCCTATATACAAGCAATTTTCAAACAATTTCAAATCCCAAACGGAATTTCCGCATATAGAAGCGTAAGGAATCTTTAGTTCATCACATTCAGAATTTTCTTCTGCTGATAAATATTCATCAGACGTTTCAACAAAGCCTGTCGATATATCATCAGATTCAAAGCCGATTTCATTCGATGATTCTGAATTACCACACGATGAATAACAAATCAGTAAAAACGTGGTAAGTATAACAGTAATACATTTCTTTATTCTGAATATACAGGTGTCCATGTGTTTGTTATCTCCCTTTTTACTGTGCCTGTCGCACTTGAAACCTTTTCTTTGATACAATTACCGTATTTATCGTACTTGTATTCGGTCATTTCGGTTTCTTCACCATCGACAAAAGTCTGAATACTTATCAGTAAGTTGTTTTCATACGTGTTTTTGAATTCTGTTATAACTCCTTTGTTATTTGTAGATTTGATAATATTGTTGTAATCGTCATATTCAAAAACTATGTTCGACGTTACAACTCCATTTGTGTTCGTAAGAGAATATTCTATCATATTATCGTTTTTGTCATATATCTCTTTTTGAATCCTGTCGGACATGTAATTAACCTTTGTATATCCTTCATTATTCTCTAAGTATGTATACTCTGTACGCAATATAATCTCACCGTTTTTATCATATTTCTTTGATAAAGATAATCTTCCTTCTGAATCATATTCGTAAGTAATAGTATACGTTTCTCCGTTTTCGTCAAGTTCACAACTTTTCAAAACACCATTTTCATCGTGAGAATACGTGTTTTTGGTGTAATAAAAAACGTTTCCGGAATTGTCGTATGCATAATGCACATCGACTATCAAAATTCCGTTGTCGTTATATTCATAGGTATATTTAGTACTAATCTTTCCCTTTGCATAAGAAACATTTTCAATAATCAAACCATCTTCATTGTACTTCATTTCTGTTTTGTTAGTACCCGACGAAACCTTTGTTTCTGTTGTAGAAAGCAAAAAAGATGATGGAGGTGTAGCAAACTCTTCTGAAATTTCTTCTGAAGATTCTTCAACAATCGACGATGAAGTTTCAGCACTTATAAGTTCTTGACCATCTGAAGATATTTCTTGAATCGAAACTACAGTAGAATAATCCTCTGAAATAAGAAACAGAACCACACTTTATTGTTATCTCGCCTCGATAAACAAAAGTATAGGAGGGATTATTTTCATAACTGTATCGCATATCACGGCGACCGTCTTTGGTTTCATAACGGTATCCGATATGTTCGATCTCATCATCGGAAGCACGATGCCCTTTAAGCAATTCCGTAGATATGTATTTAGAAATGCTAACGTCATTATAACGATAGATCTTAATAAAGTTATTGAGGCTCGAATAATGGAATACACAGCAGGGTGTAAAGATCAAGGTTGAAGATCCGTCTATTCTAACAGACTTTGCAAAAGGTGCTTGAATAAAATCACCTATCAAATCAACCTTTTCGCCGGAAAGCTTACTCGCAAATGCGGAAAAGGTATTTTTAATCTCGCTATCTCGGTATAACTTGGATATATTCTTGCTGTCATAAGAAACCCTTTTAGATTGAGCCTCAGAGAGTGCGGTATAAGCAAGAGAGATTGAATCTGAAAGTTGCGTTGCTTCCTCACCTCTGCCCAATGCTGTAAGCGCTCTTGCTTTATCGCTCAAATAGTCGTAATGAGTTTTTGCTCTTATGACTTTATTTTGTTGTTCAAGAAATTCGCGGAATTTCAAATTTATCGTTTCTTCTTCCTTGTTCGCAAAGGTTCTTGACGAAGGAATTGAAACTAATTTAGGCGAAGGCTCGGAAGAATTGACAATCGTAAGATTTCGTTGCCTTTCTGCCTCTATTGCAGCATTTTTATCTGCAACCTTTTTTATTATAACAATTAGAGCTATAATCAGCCCTATAACAAATACTGCAATCAAAATAGCCACCAAATTTTCAGATAGTATTTTCAAAACCCAAAGGATCGGAGCAAATATGATACATAGTGGGATGATGTACATTAAGCATCCGTCAGCAGAACTACTTTTTCTACGGCTCATAATGTTTCCTCCCTTGACACGCTCTAATAGATGAATTTTGATTTTTATTTGTTTTCACATATTAGTTCTTATTTATATATACCTTTTGACTTCCTCGTCCAACAACATTAATCAATCCCTCGTCTCGCATTTGCTTCGCGAGCGTGAAGGCGCGAGTTTTCTTAAGGCCAAGCAAATCTTGGATTTCTCCGTCTGTTATCTTTCCATTCTCATCAATATAATCAAGAATCTTCTGCATTTGTGCCGTAATGCCAGTTCCACTTTCCTTGGTGGCTGTACGGTTCATATTGGGAAGAATAATCTTGAAGGTATTGGAGGTAACCTCAATTCTCGGTTGCTCGGAGCAATTCGCATACAGATTATATATCTTACGAATGCCCGTGCCATAAGACTCAATCAAGTGCAGGCGATGGAATATATCGGCAAGATTTTTGTTTCTCGGCTGAGAAATGCCACTACGAATATCATCGGGAGAAAGACCGGGCAAGAGTCCACCAATAGAGATAAATTCAATCTCCTTGTCGTTTACATTAATAATAATACTACCACTAAAACTATAATCACGGTGTACAAGCGCATTCAGCAATGCCTCACGCAAAGCCTCTTCGGGATAGTCAACCTTCTCGATTCTTTCAAGCCCTTTAAATGTTGCAGTTGTTTTATTGCAAAGAGCAAGATATGCGAAAGTGCTATCAAGCTGTTCAAAAATAGATCCACCGAATTCCTTGCTATCGCGGAACTTTGTGTTCGCCTCATCTGCAAAAACAGCAACTTTCGTAGTATAGGTACACT
>JAZRPU010000010.1:0-7168 GCA_045649365.1 Eubacteriales bacterium
AGCCGATTTTCAGCTAACTATTAGTTTTAGAATAACTAAAAAGCTATTTAAAATAATTAATATTTAGCAGCATTAGCTATATCGTTATAAGTGTAAACCTCTTGAGGTGCACCATAAACGAATACGTTGTCGGGTTTTTGAGAATAGTCTACATAGTAACCATAGTTCCAGTCATAAACGTAGGAAGCATAAGGAATATAGATAAGCTCTCTATCCACCATGTTTTCAGGAATTTGGAGTACAGCAGAATATTCAATAAATGCTTCACGAACACCATCACGATACTCTGTTAAACGATCAGGATTTGCACCCTTTTTAGTAGATTCTACTACTGCATCCATATCGCCTTTGTAGTAGTAATAGTAAGTAGATTTGAAGTCATTGGCTAATGCTTTACCATTTAACTTACCAAAATTCATCGTCTTATTTATACGATCTGCATCAGGTGTTGTGTTCCAATCATCGATGAATTCAGCAAGAGCTGCAAGGATTGCTTCTTTGTACTCTTCCTTTTGTTTATCGGTAAGACCGTTATTGGCAGAAACATAAGTGTTCCACTTATTAATAATATCTGTTTTGCCATTAGTCTTAAGATAAGCATAGAAATCATTTTCTGCTTCAACAGCTAAAAGCTTATCAAAGATAATGATATACGTTCCGAAAGCTTTAACGTTATCAACAGTATAATCTCTATACCATCTGTATTCAGTAACAACGTCATCAAGATACCAGATAGTACCGAAACGGATTCTCTTTGTACTATCACTTGTATTAATTGATGCCTTGATACCCATAGGACCGATATTGATGTTTTGCTGTTGGTGATCACCCTTATAGGTATTTTCAACAGTAGAGCTGAATATATTAATTGTCATGTCTTTATCGCCAACAATAATATATTCAAAATCTTTCAACTTCAAAATAGCATCGATACCATTGAGCTTGTCGATGTAAACGTTATCGTCAGTAGTAGCATTTGCACCAACAGTAGGATAATAATTACCTGTTGAAGTTGTTGTGTAAGTGGGGAAAACTTTGATGTTTGAGCTAAGAACATCTTTAATAAGAACGTTGTCTATAATAAGATGTGTTCCTGCTGCCAATTTTTTACCATCAGCAATAGGAAGCTTAACGCGGAGCTTATCGCCTTCATAGTAGAAGCTCTTGTTTGTAGACTTCTGCCATGCTCTTTCGCCCTCTTGCCATTTGTCGCCACTAACGTTTACTACATATTCAACGTCTTGTATGTTATCAATAACTTCACCATCATTGGTAGTTGTTACGATTGTAGCGCCGCTTTCATCTTTTAAAACTACTTCGTAAATTCTAGGGTTAACGAGAATCTTGAAGTTGTCTGGGGTCAAGGTTGCGGTACCTTTAATTACAACATAATACTTATCAAAGGCAACGCCTTCGTAGGAAACACGACCGTCAAGGTCCATCACTTGAACGCCATTATCAACAATAAGGATTCTATCACTACCCCAATATCCATAAACCTGGTAGGATGTAAGACCTGTTAAATTAGGATCTACCCAAACACCGCTTATAATGCCTGTTTCGGAATTAAAAGCATTAACAGCACTTTGCTTTATTGTAATATTTTTTGTACCACTAACATCTGTGTTCTTTGATACAACAGGCACTAATGCGAAAAACTCGTTTTCATCAGTAGATGTGTTGTAGTCACCATCAACTATTTGGTTTGTAGCAATCAATGCGCTGAATGCATAAACGCCTTCAACTTTCAAATCATCTTTGGAAGCTGCAGTTGCAGGGTTATCTTTGTAATGAAGCTGTGCTTTAATTGCAGAGCCTCTGTCAGATGTTGAGCCTTCGAACAACACTTGGTCCTTAGGTGCATATTGAGAGTTATAATTGCCATTTTGTTGAACAAGCTTCTCTGTAGTGGAGCCGTCTTCATTAACTGTTACTCGGTACCACTTAAAGTATGCATTAGTTTGCATTTCGGTAAATCCGGTAATACCATCAGAACCTTGAAGCGTTGTACCTGCTCCATAGACTTTTGCAACAGCCGTCAATTTGTCGGTGTTTTTAGTATGATCAGTTCTTTTATTTTTAACTTTAGATAAAACACCACCAACCCAGAAAGCGTTAAATTCTGTTGCTTTTCTGATTGGGTACAGATTTTCATCGTGAGTTGCAGTTCTTGCTGGAATACTTTCATCACGGTCACCATCTTCACTGATTCCGTCCAAATCGCTCCAACCGTAGAATACGTGTTTATCACGAGTAGGTGCATCAGCATATTCAGGAAGTCTTAATGTAGTGCTTTCCCAGTTTGCAAGAAGAACAATTTCAAAGTGGTCTTCTTTAGATTGATTATTGAGAATTGCTTTAAGTGATGAAGTATGCTCAATATTGTCTTTGGTGCCCGCATTATAGTACCATGAAGCCAAGTCATAGCTATAAGTATTATATGATTTGCCTTCTGTTACTACATCAGTACCACCGTTTGAATTGTAAGTAATAGCGAAATCGTGAGTAAAGAACCAGTCATTCAAGTTACCAACTTTTCTTACGTCAATGTCACCATATTCTTTAAGATTATCATCGAAATAATATCTTGTGGGGTTTCCATTTACGTCTGTGTTGATTACTTCTAATTTACCATCATCGTAACTATTAAGATTACCGTTTGATTTTTTATTGTTAAATGATGTATTTTCTCTGTCTACATTTGTTGCGGGATCAGGCAAATTAGATTGATAAACTACATGGTATACTTTAGGTCTAAAGTATCTGTAGCAAACGATATTTGTAGGAGATACTACGTCGATGCTATCGAAAGCATAAACATATTCAACATCGTTTACGTTTTTGTAGATATCAGTCCAGAATCCATCGGGATTGTAGAAAGCAGAGTTTTGATAAAGTACGTTTGTGAAACGAGTTTCTTCTCTGATTTCAACGTATTTATACAAATCTTTGATTGTAAATTCTTCTCCCGTTACAGGGTTAGTAAAGGTCTTTGTAGTTCCTGTTCCCTGTTCAGTAAAAATATCTCCAAATCTATCGAATCTTACGAGAACGTCAACAACTTCTGCAACGATTTGTTTTTCGTTGGATTGAATCCAGAAACGATCTTTTGAAGAGTTATTGAAAGCATTTGATGTAAGCTCGTGGCTAACTACTGTGTATGCTTCTCCACTTTCGGGTGTTACAGTATTGTTAATAGCATCACCTACGGAAAGGGTGTTTGCACCAGCGTTTGCAGGGATAAGATAGTAACCACCGTCAGCGTTGAGTGAATATGCGATAAAGAATTTCTGACCAGATTTGCCATCAGCATCAAACATAACGCTGCCGCCATTATAGGTCAATGCCGCGTTTGCAGCGTTGGAGGGAGAAATTTCCCAAGAATACGTTGCATTGTCACAAGCCATATCCATAAGTTGACCTGTTGCATCGGGAGCTGTCATGTATGACTGAGGCAAATGCCAAGGAGCAGTTGTTTGTCTGTAACCAAGGCTCAACATGTCAACTACGAAGCATTGATCGTAACCATCAATTTGGATATTAGCATCAGGAGAAGCCTCCACTGAATAATAGAAAATGTTGTTTCCGTAAGCACTGTTATAAAGTCTATCTGTAAGTCCATGGTCGCGAAGGACTTTATGAGCAGTGGAAACAGAAAGGCTGGAAATCGTGGAAGAAACGCCAAGGTCTTTTCCGCCTGAGAAACCAAATTTAGCACCATTGTCATTATCTTGAAGAAGAGGAAAAACGTGATATTTAGTTCCGCTTATGTTGTAAAGATTATCTTTATATAATGTGTCAACTTCATCTTCAGTGAAATTATCACTTTCTTTTGAAAGTGTGATATTTGTTTTTGTTTTTGAATACAAATTATAAATTGACCATTGGGTGCCTGATTTTTGCAATTTCCAAACATATTGGTTAGCATCAGCTAAAGAGTTATTACTGCTTGCATTTTTATACGTTCCATCTTCATCCATAAGAAGAACGTACATGTAGAAATTTCCAGATATAGCCGTAAGATCGGTAATGTTATTACCATTAACAGAAAATTGTTCGTTTACGTTGTTAGCGTAAGCAGAATCATCGTTAATCTTATCAAAAGCATCTTGTTCTGCTTCGTAATCGTTAGGTCTTGTTACAACTTCAGGTTCTTCGTTGATTATCAACGCTCCATGGATGGGATAACCATCGTTGATTTTTTCGCCATTCGTTAATGTGCCGTCATCAACGTATTTGTTTTTACCGTATTGGTCATAAGAATTCAATTTAGATTTCCAATCAGAAACATCCGCTTGGTTGTTGTACCATACCCTTGAACCAATGTCTAATACTGATCCTTCACCATCAACAACATTTTGTTTAGTTGTAACTTTATTAGTGTTGTCCATCTGCATCCATCCATTTGTAGGGAAACTAGTCGTATCACCAGTTCCTATGTGATAGTTTCCTGCCAAACGGAGATAGCGTGCAATGGTAGCACCACCATTATATTTGCGGTCAAAAACACAGTTAATGACGTAGAAAGAGTAGAAACCACTACTATTGGTGCCAGCTGCTCCAAAAATAGCACCAATTTTATTATTATCAACGTCATAATCAGAGGAAGAAATTACAGATGATGCATTATAGCAGTTTTCCATGTAGAAATTCAATCTTGCAATTCTACCTATAATGCCACCCAAATTACCATTACCTGTACTTAATATGTGACCTCTGTTATAGGTATTAAGAATCTGGGATGTATAACTTGAAGATTGGGCTCTTGTGTATAATGCGCCCATAATTCCGCCTGCATTTGCATTTGAGTTGTCTTCGAATTTTGGTGAAGTGCCACTCACATAATTTCCATACCTTGAAACAATTACGTTACCGTAGTTAGCGCAACTTTCAATTATAACTTTATCGGTAATTTGACCAACAAATCCACCAACTGCTGTTGCACCAAATTTATCTCCACCAGGACCATATACGGTAACGTTAGTGTAGCAGTTTTCAAGACCTTTATCAATTGTTCCTTCAACAAGACCAGCAAGAGCACCTGTATGCACGCTACCTTTAACGAAACCGCCTTCAACAGTAAGCTGTGATATAGCTCCATTCTTTATTGCGCCAAAAAGACCAACGTTGTTTTCGAGCTTATCATTGGAATCTTTATAGTAATTGAATCTATCTTCATAAACCTTACTATCAAGTCCGGGCAAAATATGAAGATTCTTTATTTTATATCCGTTACCTAAAACAGTACCTGAAAAATAATTTGATAAAACTAAGTTATCATTTGTAGTGTTTAACTCATCATTATATCCACCGATGGGGGTGAAAGGTTTGAGCATCAAATCGATATCGTTTTTAAGCTCAAAGGTATAGCCAGAGAAATGTTCTTCTACTTCATCATCATTAACCTTTTCAGCCATCCAAACGAGGTGTGATGGTTTGGAGAGGTAATAAGTTTTATCTACGAGTTGGGGTTCTTCTGCTGCATAGTTTATTTCCTCGCCAGTAACAAGAGAAACTGTGGTGTCTGTAAAATCGTATTTGGGATAATGACCAGTAACATAGCTAATTGATTCAACGTCTTTTGATCTTGTAATTGTCTTTTGACCCCATGAAGTACATGAAGAAATATGTGCATATTCTTCAGAGAGAAGGACAGATGTTGCAACGCTGTAATAGTCAACTTCTCCTCCATTTGGTTTATATCCAGGAGCAACGTATCCACCGCTTCGAACAGTGAACATTTGTCTTTCATGAACGTTATCAAGAAGCTTAAACAACGTTTTTTCTCCGTCAGGAACAGACAAATCTACATTCAAAGCAGGTCTTGTAAGGCTGATTATTGCGCCATGTTGTTTAAGATATCTGCTCCATTGGAAGCCCATGTTGTTGATATTATTTTGGGTTATGTTCTTAACAATACGGTTTTCGCTTGTTCTGTCATCCATCATGCCCAAAGCAAGACCTGAAATTACAACAATTTTATCTTTAAGAGGTTCGTGTGCATCAGTATAACCTGTAATTCCAGCAACGTATTTATTTTCACCTGTACGTTGAACGCCGCCAAAGATACTGGTGATATATTCATCCTGTGCTAATTTGAGAGCGTCAGGGTCAATACGTCCGCCATATTTAGATACACCACCTGACAATACAGAAGTATATTCGTCTTCGTTGGTGTCCAAGTTAAGATAGGTGAAATCACCAATATTAACAGTATAATGGAAACCATCTTCCGTTATAGTGGGAATATATCTGATAAGGTCGGTTGCAAACATACCTCTGCATTCGTTTGCACCTCTGGAGAAAATAACAGGGTGTTCTCCTCCGGAAACTGTAGCTGTTGCGCTGAAAATTTCAGGAATCATGTTATAATTTGAGGCATCATGAAACGCTGAATTGGTATATAGATTTGTGTAAGAATCCTTCGCCTTTTTGTCAGCTCTATCAGCCATAGGGTCATTAACGATAATACCGGTAATATCCGATATAGTTGTTTGACAATCAGCTGTAGTTGATGACGAATTTTGAACTACACCCGGATAACTGTCACCTGTCGTAGTCTGAACGGCGTTACCTGCAACAACGATGAGAGAAGGAGAAGTTCCGAGAGCGTCTGTCGCTTCTTTTACAAAACCTTTATCATGGTTTGTGGGGAACTTAAGGTCTGTATAAGTTAAGATGTTAGGTGTTTTGTCGTTGCTTCTGTCTTGGAAAAGATATTCTTTACTTGTAGCAACGTGAGCACCTACTTCATAATAACGAGTGCCAGTTGAATTATTTCCTGTATATTTATATCTAACATCAAGAGAGGCAACGAAATATCTGTTATTGTTAAGATATTCTTTAGGAATTTTTACTGTATGGATATTATCATAAGCGCGTCGAACACCTGCTACCTCGTCAAAGAATTGATAAACTTTTCCTTGGTAGGAAAGCTGAACGTATCCAATTGCGCCTTTCGTAGCATCTGTATTATTACTTTCACTATATACAGCAATATTTGAAACCCAAACAACGTTATAATAATCGTCACCAGTTTCAAAAACAGTCGGTTGTACTGCAATAGAAAGTCCCGGAACCCATTCATTCGAAATAAGAGTTTCATGTCCATCAACAATACCTGGTTTTAAGAAGTGATATGTTTTACCATTCTCTACAACTTCATTGG
>JAZRPU010000011.1:0-4908 GCA_045649365.1 Eubacteriales bacterium
GGTACTCTTTCGAGGCCGAAACGGATATAGTTCCTATATCTACAGGGTAATATATACATATGTTTAATTGGGAAAAACTACACTTATTATACTCACAAATTTCAATTTGTCAAGTATAGGCCCAAAACAGGCCTTTCGAATGAGAATTTTTTCAAAAAGCTCCACCAAATTTGAAAGCTCTTTTCGACAAAGTTCCGTTCTAAGAGTTCAAAATGAGCCGTTTTTGATGATTCAGGATTGAGAACGTTTGTCATTTTGACGAAAGCACGTTGCTACGGTAGAGCGAGAACGTAGTCAAGCCTGCAGACTTGCCGGTGGAGATTTTTACCCGTGTTAGATCTAACACAGGTAAAAATACAACCGCATGAGGCTTTACGAAGTGAAGCGAAATGCTACGCAGCGGAGCTGCCATCTCTTTTGATGGCGGCTCCTGCTTCCGGCGAGGACCCTCGGAGAGCGGTTTCCAAAGGCAGAGCCTTGGCAGGGGAAAACGTCCGCAGACGTTGATGGGGATAGCATCCCCATCAGTTCCCCTCGAGGGGAACTGCAACCACGTCGTAGACGCCGCTCCCGGCGAGGGAGGCCCTGTACTTATAAGCGTAGCGCATAAGTACGAGGGCACATACTTTTCTTTCCCCTTCCAATTCCCTTTTCTATCATACTTATACTGAAAACGAAAATTTTTCTATTCAGAAGGAGATTTCGAAAATGGGATGGCAGATAGGATTGCCAAGTCTTAAGTTAAATAATACCGGGGCAAAATCGAAGCATTGCGGCAGTTTTGCGAGAGTGGTCGCAGAAGCTCTTGAGGAACGTCAAGGACGTGATCCGGATATCGACCACGAAAAATCAGAAGAAAATATCTATTCAGGATTCAGATCTGCAGCAGAGCTGCAGGAATATAGCAGAAAGCACGTTGATGAATTGTCCTCTAAGCAGATTGCTGCTGGAGGCCGGAAAATCCGTAGTGATGCAGTTGTAATGTGTGCTACTATCATTAAGCCTCCTGCTGCTATGATGAATGAATTAAGCAGGGAGGATCAAATTCGATTCTGTAATGATGCTCTCGAAAAGTTTGGAGATATAGTAGGCAAAGACAACATCAAAAGTACTGTAATACACTTTGACGAGTTGGGAACTCATGTTCACACGTTTTGGGAACCTATCACAGCTGATGGGCGACTCTGTGCCAAAGAAATGCATAATTTACAATTCTTCAGCGAGCTTAATCGAGAAATGCCAGAACATCTACGTTCTCGAGGATGGGACATTGCCGACTGTAAGGCATATGACCAAGCCGAAGAGAAGGCAAAAACAGAAAAGGAAAAAGCAGAAGAACGTGCAAAAAAAGGAAGACCCAGCGGAGCATATAAAGCAGACGTAGAACGTGAAAAAGCCAAACTAATGCAGGAAATAGATAGATTGGCTGATGCAAAGAAAGGTCCCATTGGTCGAACTGGTCCATTATCCGCCAAAATCGAAAACCTCGAGAACCGTATGCAGGATCTTGAGACAGCAAACGAAAGAGCTCTCAGAAAGAATAATATCCTGCAGGAGGAAAATGACAAGCTCAGACGGAGCAAGACTCTATCTACCAATCGCTTGATAGAGCTCGAAAACAAAGTAGAGAAGATCGAGAAAGAAAATAGTCGCCTTAAAGCCGGCATTAAACGCGTAATGGATTTCCTGCGAGAAAAAGCTCCCTGGGCTGCAAAAATAGCTGAAAAAATATTACGTCAGGAAGATATATCTAAAGACCGCTCAGAAGCCAAAAATTTGCCCTCAGAGCGTTCTGAAGACTCAGAAAGGTAATTTCCTTCCTGGCGCCGAGAACGTTAGCTACAGCGCAAGCTGTAGCTTCGTTTTTTCGAACCATGGAAAGCTTTCGTCAACAAAAAAGTTCATTCGAAAACAAAAAAACCCGGAAGATCTTCCAAAGACTTGCTTTTTTTGAATTTTCTGATATAATAGGTGCGCGAAACAAACTTAATAGGACAAAAAGAAGCAGTCAGGGTTATCTTGGCTGCTTCTTTTCATGCCGGGAAAGGAGTTGGACTTCTTCTTCCGGTCATTTTTTTCGATTCTTTTTCTTTTCTTCCTTCGCTTGCTTTTTTATAGCAGCCTTTTGAGCTTTTTTCAATCTGCTGAATTGCCAGGTTGTCATCTGCTCGAGCTTCTCGTGTTCCTCTTTCAGACGTGAGAATTCAGATGTGAGTTCTCTCACTTCTTCTTTCGCACGGTTGGCATCAGATGCCCAAGAATCAGCTGTATGCTTGTGCTTTTCAGCTTCTTCTTTCGCTTCCTCGAGATATTCTTTTACTTCCTCAAGTTTGAGCTCTACGTTGAGCTTTTCTTTCCGGATCGAGGCCGCCTGTTCTTCTGCTTCGATAGCTTTCTTCTCTGCTTCAGAAGCCACGTCTTGAAGCGTTGTCAAAGCGAGCTCAAGATCTGCGACCTTTTTTTCGGCTTCTTCTTTGCCGGCAGTAAGAAGCTGAAGATCTTGCAGTTGTAGTTCCATAGCTTCATTCTTCTCGATCAGACCATAAAGAACGTTGTCTTTCTTTTTGAGCTGTTCCCGGAGATCTTCTATCTCGGCCTGTTGTCTTTTTACTCGAGGATCTTCCTCGAATATAGCGACAGGCGTCTGCCTCATCTTGCTTCGTATGATCTCTTGAGCCTCATCATCAAGCCATGTACCGTTTGGACCCTTACGTTCATAGTGTCCTTCGAGCTCTGCTGCATGCGTGCGCAGATGCTTCTGTATCATTCTGTCGGTAACACCCATCTCATGAGCGAAATCTTGTAATTTTTTCATTAAAATCACCTTTCCGAATAGCTCCGAACTGTTCGGCACATGTTCGTTTTACCTATTCCGAATATTTTCCGTACCATTCCGAACTGTTCGTATTGTACCATAAAAGGCTTTTTTTGTCAAGAAAAAGCTCTGATTTCTATGATATCAATAGGAATCTCCCAAAAACTCGCACCAACGTTGTCTCATTTCTTTTTCGCTGACAACAAGATCATCTTCTGACCAATCTACCCCCGGCAAAAGCTCGACACTTGAGTATTTTCTTTGATTGTGCTTCGGATTACGTGCTTTTACGTAGTATTTCTTGGCGTCTCTCATCTCGCTTTCGTCCCTCAAGAAGATGAAACCCACGTATTCGATTTCAGAAGCACACGAAAGACGCTCCATGTTGAGATAATGGGAATTGTAAAAAGATTTGCTATTCCCAAGATATAGTGGTTGTCCGTCTTTGTCGTAATACGTGTACAACACAAACTGCCGGAGCTCTTCCTCGCTAAGTGTAAATTGTTCTATTGTTCCGATAATTCCGGGGGTATAACATGAGTCAACTGAATTCATATTTTTTTCCTTTCTGTTTTGTTTTTCTCTATTTTGCGTTCCACCACTTATAAACGGTATTTTTGCTCAAGCCTGTCGCCTGGATGCAGTCCTTCGGCTTCGCCTCCGGGTGCTCAGCTCGCCAATTCACAACAACATCCCGTTTGGTGCCAGACCCTTTTTTTCTCCCATTGTTGTCGTCCCACTTACGGCCGGCTCGGCGCATACGAATATCGCGAATTGCGCGAGCGTCTTCCAATATCTCTGTTCGAGTTAATTTTGGACGATTAGGATCCTGTTCCAATTTAGCCCTACGTTTAGCTGCATCTCGACGAAACTCCCAGCCGAACCATTGCTCCAACGTTCTCGACGTTGTTACAATAGCCTTATCATTATACATGCGCATAGCCTTCCTAACTTCGCTTGGCTTCATATGCTTGCCAATGCTGTTATAATGCGCCAGCAAACGCTCTAAATCTTCCTCTACACGTTCTTTGGGTATTGTAACGACCTTTCGAGCCACAATTACCAAAGCACACATAGAACGATAACGAGAGCCTTCTTGTGTTTCCTCGTAACAGCGCTGCAGGCAAGAAGAATAAAATCCTTCTTTACCTTCCAGCGAAGACTTCCAATCGGACATACGTCCTTTTTTTCTTTTCTTCGTTTTTTTGCCGTCTTCTGTTTTTTGCTCTGCACGTTCAGCTTTAGCTTTCCTGTATTCCTCTTGAGAAAGCAACGGCCGACGTCGAAGTTCTAAGTCAGAAGCATCAACCCCTAAGCGCCGAGCCAGCTCGGCAGCATCGCATTTCACGTCACACTGCCAACCGGTTACGATCTGACCCAATCGTGTTAAGCTTCCCGGAAGTCGAAACGGTTGCGTAATTGCATGCCAGTCTGTTTTTGCGAGTATATTTTTTTGCGTAATACCGCACAGTTTCCGATACATGTCCTTAAGGATCTTCTGATTAGCATAATAATGCGGTACAGGCTCCCGGAACACATAATAGAAATGTACTCCACGGCCGCTATTCACTATGTAAGTCGGCATTGGAGTCATTCCGCCCAAGTTTCCATTGGTGATAATTGCCTTTAACGTTTCAGGATCTATCTTGTCAATATCCACCACCAAAGCATAAACGTCTTTACACGCCACACTACTGTTATAGCCATTAATGAAGCTCGCCGGTACTACATACACGTCTGATCGAGCTGCTTGGTAATTCATCAGCTCGTCAGCATCCATCTCACGATATCCCTGTTCAGCTGTAACCACCATAAATTTTTCCAAGTCAGAAAAGACATCCCCCACAAATTCGTAAAACGAAACAGGAATAAAACGACTTTTCAGAATCGCATTTTTCCAGCGGAACTCTTCCTGAAGAGCATTAAAGCGCTCTCGAGCGTGCCAATCAATAACCTCAGGAAGATATCCTTCCGCCAGCATGCGCTCACGCTCATTCTGATCCAGGACTACACTATAATCAATCAAAGAAATCACCTCTACCTAAACGAAATCTAAACGCTTGTCGAGGGGGGAAGAGGGAGCTAAGACTAAA
>JAZRPU010000012.1:0-1995 GCA_045649365.1 Eubacteriales bacterium
CCATGGATGGCGGGTCAATATGGCGGTGGAGCTTTTGTATTGATTTATCTTGTGTTTTTACTTATTTTAGGTCTTCCTATAATGGTAATGGAATTTTCCTTGGGGCGAGCGAGCCAGAGTAGTCCTGTAATGATTTATCAAAAACTACAGAAACCTGGTCAGAAATGGCATATTCATGGATACGGAACGTTAATAGCAAATGCTTTGCTTATGATGTTTTATACGTCTGTAACAGGATGGATTCTATATTACTTTATAAGCTTTTTATCGGGAAAAATGACGGGAATATCCGCTGAAGCATCGTCAAAATTATTTGCTGTAATGCAAAGCAATACAGGTATAAACGTTGGTTTTATGGCTGTAGTTATTGTTTTAGCTTTTTTTATATTATCGTTTGGACTTCAAAACGGAGTAGAACGTATCACTAAATATATGATGATAATTCTTCTTGTTCTTATGGTGATTTTGGCGATTCAGGGATTTACTCTTGATGGTGCTAAGGAGGGATTGACTTTTTACTTAAAGCCTGATATTTCAAAAATAACTGGTGAAGTTGTTGTTGGTGCAATGAATCAAGCGTTTTTTACCTTGAGCCTTGGAATTGGCTCTATGGCAATTCTGGGAAGCTATCTTGACAAGGAACGTTCTTTGCTTGGAGAATCTATAAATATTCTTGTACTTGATACGTTTGTTGCGATTGTATCTGGATTGATTATCTTTCCAGCGTGCTTTACCTTTGATGTTGAGCCAACAGCAGGACCAAGTCTGCTTTTTGAAGCGATGGCAAACGTTTTCAATAACATGAACGGCGGTAGATGGTGGGGCTCGCTTTTCTTCTTGTTCATGTTTTTCGCTGCTATGTCTACAGTAATTGCGGTTATGCAGAATATCCTTGCTTGCGTTCGTGAAATAACAGGGTGGGGAAGAATTAAGGCTTGTATTATATGCGGAGTTTCCATGCTTGTTTTATCGTTGCCTTGTGCTCTTGGATTTAACATTTGGTCAGAGTTTAAACCCTTTGGCTCAAAATCATCCGTTCTCGATTTAGAAGATTTTATTGTTACGAATTGCATGTTGCCTGTAGGCGCGCTTTGCTATGTTCTTTTCTGTGTAAGCAAAAAAGGTTGGGGATTTGATAACTTTATTAACGAAGCAAATTCAGGAAAAGGCTTGAAGCTGAAAAAGTGGATGAAGCCATACATGACATACGTACTCCCAACGGTTATAGTTATTATTTTTATAACTGGTATTCTTAACTTTAAATTTGATGATGATTTTACAATTTTAGGTTGGATTAAATCTGCTTTATAATAAAAAAATCAAGGTCTTTGTTTAGAAGACCTTGATTTTTTATCGTTTGAAAAAGTATTCTGTACCTTGTTCAGTTTCAATGGATAGAATATCAATTCCGAAAACCGTTTGAATAATTTTTGATGCCAATATTTCCTTTGGAGAACCAAATTCAACAATTCGCCCTCTTTCTATAACTGCGATTTTGTTTGAAATTTTTAGCGCAAGAGGTATATCATGTGTAACGTTTATTATTGTTTTGGAATAACTTGAAAGTGCAATTAAAGTATCTGCCAAATTTAATTGCTGTTTAACGTCAAGATACGTTGTTGGCTCGTCTAACAATATAACGTCCGTTTCTTGGCATAGAGCCATTGCAATTATTACTTTTTGTTTTGTTCCTTCGGATAATGAAGAAACAGGAGAGTCTTCTAATGACTCAATACCCATTTTTTTGATTTCTGTTCGTGCTTTTTCAAAATCAGATTTTTTATATCTTCTTGGGAAAGAGAGATATGGAAATCTGCCAAAAAGAACGGTGTTTAATACTGTTGTATCAGAATATATTTTTCCTTGCGAGAGATATGAAATCATCTGCGCTTTTTCTCTTTGGGGTGATGAAAGAATTGATTCTTTATTGAGGAGAATATCACCTGATGTTACTTTGGCTAAACCTATGATTGATTTTAATAAGGTGCTTTTTCC
>JAZRPU010000013.1:0-8614 GCA_045649365.1 Eubacteriales bacterium
CCGCTTGGCCTCCGACTTATTGTATAAGCAGGCATATCCATGTCCATTCCGAAGAACATATCGGAGAAAGCAGGAACTATCCAAACAAGCAAAACAACAACGATTATAATAGCAAGACAGCAAACGATGAGAGGATACATCATTGCTTTCTTTACAATACCGCGAAGCTTTGCGTCTTTCTCATAGTGAACAGCCATCTGCTCAAAGCTCTTGTCGATATTACCTGTTTCTTCACCGGAACGAACCATGTTGATGAAAAGAGGAGGGAAAACAGCGTCGTGCTTTGACATTGCAGCGGCAAGAGTTGCGCCTTTTTCAACGCTAATTCTTATTTCTCGGGTTGTTTCTGCAAGAATTTTATTTTGTGTTTGTTTCTCCATCATTTTAAGACAGGTAACAAGAGGAACACCTGCACTCAAGATAGAAACGAACTGGTGACAGTAAGCACCCATTTCACGAGGGGGAACTTTTTTTCCACCCAACGAAACGTTCAAGTCAGCATTCAAAAGGCTTGCTTCTTTAAGAGAAACAACTGTGTGACCTGTTGCAGTCAGTTTGGCAACCGCTTTCGTTGAATCGTCAGCCTCTATATTGCCTTTGACCTTTTTTCCTAAAGCTGTGACAGCTTCATATACATATTTTGGCAAAGCTAATCATTCCTTTCTGAAAATCTTTTATACCTTTCAGAGCCCCGCGGCTCTGCCGAAATTGTTTTACAATATTTCAAATTATTTCACGTTACTTCAAGTTATTTTAACCGCGCCCTTTCAAGAGCAAAACGTTAAAATCCACCTGAAAGCAAAGCCTTTTCCATTGCGGCAGGCTCTATGGAATATCTGATACATTCGGATTTTGCTATTTTTCCGTTAGCATATAAATCATATAAAGAGTTATCCAAGGTCTGCATACCAACATTTCTGTTAGTTTGAAGAACGCTCTGAATCTGATACGTTTTATTTTCACGAATCAAGTTCTGAATAGCGGGACAAGCAAGCATAACTTCAAAAGCCGCAACACGTCCCGTGTTAGTTGCATTAGGAAGAAGTCTTTGGGAGATAACACCCTGCAAAACCGTTGCAAGCTGGATTCTGATTTGTTCTTGCTGACTCAAGGGGAAAACGTCAATAATACGGTCGATAGTAGCAGCAGAACCAATAGTATGAAGTGTTGAGAAAACAAGGTGTCCCGTTTCAGCGGCTGTTATGGCAATACTGATAGTTTCAAGGTCACGCATTTCTCCAACGAGGATAACGTCGGGGTCTTCACGAAGCGCGGCTCTGAGAGCGTCTGCATAGCTTCGGCTATCTGTACCCATTTCTCTCTGGTTAACTATTGAACGTTTATGTTCATGGATATATTCAATAGGGTCTTCAAGAGTTATAATATGACAATCTTTATTTTTATTGATAAGATTGATTATAGAGGCAAGTGTTGTGGATTTACCGCTACCCGTAGGTCCTGTTACAAGAACAAGTCCGTTATTTCTTGTATGCAAATCGGTTACTGCCCACGGAATACCTAATTCTTCCGTTCTTGGTATTTTAGCATTAAGAATACGGAAAGCACCCGCCATCATTGTTTTTTGACGGTAAATGTTAGCTCTGGAACGTTCACCGTCGCCAAAGTTCAAAGCAAAGTCAACTTCACCGTTGGCATCGAAAATTGCCTTTGTTCTTTCATCGAGAACAGGAAGAAGAAGCTCTTCTACGTCTTCAGGTGTGAGCGTTGGATAGTTAAGAGCTGTTAAAGCACCGTGAATACGAACTTTAGGAGGAACTCCAACAGTTATATGTAAGTCTGACGCTTTAAGATTAAGTGCCTCAACCAAAAGGTCCAATACAGTCATGATATTTCAAACAGCGAAGGCGAAACCCTTTCGCATAACCTTTCTGAAAATTAACTCTTGATTTATTTACGTTTTGTTTTTATCATTTAAAACCAATTAAGGGTTTCCCCGCAAAAGGTTTGATTTTATTCTTCTGAATATTCCGCTCTGTGAAGCTCGAACATTGAAGTTATTCCATCTCTTACAAGCTTTTTGTAACCATAAAGCAATGTATGCGTTCCCTGCTCAATAGAAAGCGTTCTTACTTGAGCTGTTGAAGCCTTATTAGCAATAAGGTTTCTCATTTCGGGAGTCATATCCATTGTTTCAAAGATACCTATTCGACCATGATATCCCGTTCCATCGCACTTTCCGCATCCGTTATGGCGGTAAAGTGTGTAAGGAGCGTTTACGTCAAGCCCAAGCTCTTCTTTTTCAGCATCAGTTGCTTCATAAGCTTCTTTGCAGTGAACACACAAGCGTCTGGCAAGTCGCTGTGCAATAATTCCAACGAGAGAGTCAGCAACCAAATAAGGCTCAACACCCATATCTACAAGACGGTCGATAGTAGCCGCTGTAGAGTTTGTATGCAACGTACTTACAACAAGGTGTCCCGTGATAGCCGCCTGAACAGCTATTGCCGCTGTTTCAGCATCACGAATTTCACCAATCATAATTATATCAGGGTCCTGACGGAGAATTGAACGAAGCGCACTTGCGAAAGTCAATCCCGCTTTTTCATTTACCTGAACCTGATTAACACCTGCGATATTAACTTCTACAGGGTCTTCAACAGTAATTATATTAACGCCTTCAACGTTTAATTCGCTTAGCGCCGTGTAAAGCGTTGTGGATTTACCACTACCCGTAGGTCCTGTTACAAGGATTATTCCATGGGGGTGACCAAGCATTTTGTCAAAGTCTTGCATCTCTTTACCGGAAATACCAAGTCTGCTTTTTTCAAGCTGCATTGTGGTTTTTTCGTTAAGACGCATAACAACCTTTTCGCCATAAACGGTAGGAAGTGTAGATACACGAATATCAAACTCTCTTCCGTCAACAACAGCAGTTGCTCTACCGTCTTGAGGTGTTCTACGTTCAGAAATATCAAGTCCGGAAATAATTTTAACACGGGAAACGATAACATTTAACAAGGAGTGGTCATATTTCATGATTTCAACCAAAACACCGTCAACACGATATCTCAATCTTACTCCATGTTCAAGGGGCTCTATATGTATATCACTCGCTCTGCGGTGAACAGCCTGCTCGATAATACCTTTAACAAGCTGAACAACGGGAGCATCTTCAACAGCCGCGTTTGCTTCAACGTCTTTAGCTGTAAGATCTGTAGAAAATTCTTTTTTATATTCGTCTGCCACAGCTTGAGCCGCCGCTTTACCGAAATATTTATCGATAAGAAGCATAAGCTGTGAAACGTCAACAGCAACAGGGATAACCTTTTTGCCGATAATAACAGTAACGTCATCAACTGCTTCAACGTCCATGGGATTTTCCATGGCGAGAATAACGCTGTCGGGATGGTCTTCATCAAAATCGATAGGCATTGCATTATAGCGTCTTGCCGCATCGTCTGTTATAAGAGCGATAGCGCTGTCATTAACAATGAAGTTTCCAAGATCAACAAATTTTATTCCAAGACCTTTATATATTTCCTCTTTTGTTCTTGTTTCAACAAAAGATTTTTTTTCGTTTTCTACGTTAGTTTCTTCAAAGGAGATTTTTTTAAAAGCATCTCCAAACTTAAATTTTCCTCCAGCCAAAGCTCACACCCATTTCTCTAAATGTTCTAAATGTAAATAATTTTCTAACATAACCGCATCTATTATAAACAATAAAAGTCATTTTGTCAATACCTTTATGATAAAAAAACCTTATTTTCATGCAAAAACATTCGTGTTTTTGGTTATTTTATACAACACTTAATAAAAATTTAAAACTCTGTACTTTTAAACCATGCTGTGATTTCACGTTAAATATATATGTTGCGTCGGCTATAAAAATTTCCACATCACAGTTCAAGGCTTTTTTAATATTATTTCAGCGTTAAAGTGAATTTTTTTCGTTATTTTGAGATATTTTTTTCTTTTCGGTATTTGTTTCAACATTTTTCGCAAAGCGGTTAGTGTATAATACAGAAAAAAGCTAAAAGGACGTATAAATTTATGGAAGTATTAGAGAAAATAAAAAAACTGAAAAAAGAAAAATCCAAAGCGAAAGAAAAGAAAATTTATTTTTTATCCCCGTCGGAAATAACACCGAATCCAAACCAGACACGTCGAAGCCTCGGGAATGCAAGCATGGAAAGGCTGGCAGACAGCATTCAGAAATACGGTATTCTTCAGCCCGTTATTATCCGTGAAAGAGAAAACGTTCCGTTTATTGAATCGGGAGGAGAGAAAATTTATTCGGAAAAATACGAATTAGTGGCGGGAGAAAGACGTTGGCGGGCGGCAATGATGCTTAATCTTGAGGAAATTCCGTGCATCCTTACAGATGCTGACGAAGAAGCTTCTTTAGAAATACATCTGGTGGAAAATCTTCACAGACACAACCTCCATTTTCTTGAGGAAACCGAAGGTGCAAGTAAATTAATAAGAGGTTTTGGTGCGCAAGCAGAAAAAGCCGCTGAAGTGTTATCTGTAACAAAGCCAACGCTTGCGAACAGATTTAAAATATTAAGGCTTTCAGAAACGGAAAAAAACCTTATTATAAAAAGCGGGCTTTCCGAACGCCATACCGCCGCCATCTCCAAAATTGAAGACGAGGAAAAAAGATTGGCACTAATGGAGCAAGCGGCGTCTGCATCCATGAGCGCTCCCGAAACAGAACGCGCGGTGGAAGCCCTGCTTCACCCTATTTACAGAACAAAAGGTGACGAAAAACGGAAAATAACAGTTATTTCCGATATCGGTTTTTTCCTCAACTCCTTAAACAGAGCGGTAGGAATTTTAGAGAGTGCGGGAATAAAGGTTTACAAAAGCGAATTGGATTCCGAGGGAACGTTTGAAATAAATCTTAAGATAAAAAAGAAATCCAAATCAAAAGTTAACTATTGACCCGCTTTAATAAATATGGTAAAATCCTTATATAATGACAAAAGGAGATAATACCATGCTAAAAACCGCAGAGCACGTTGATAGTGCTATGAAAATAGACACGGAAATAGGCGAAAAAGATATTGTTTTCTATGACGTCAGAAAACCGCCTTTTCAAATTTACGGGCTTTACTCCCCCGAAGCCGAAACAGATTTCAAGCGCATGCCCGATGACGTTGCACTGAACGTTAACGAGGGCGTTGCAGCGTTATACAAAAACACAGCAGGAGGAAGAGTTCGTTTCTCAACAGATTCTCCATACGTTGCCATTCATGCGGAAATGCCCACAATGGCGAAAATGTCCCATTTTTCTCTAACAGGCAGTTGTGGGTTTGACATTTACGTTGACGAAAAAAACGGGGATTCCCATTTCAAAGGAGTTTTAAAGCCTCCTTTCCACGCCACAGGCGGCTTTGAATCAAAGATAACTTTTGAGCAAAAAAAGTTAAGAAACATTACAATATATTTTCCCACATATTCCAACGTTAAAAAACTATACATAGGTTTGAGTGATTCCTCCTTTTTAGGGAAAGGCTTGAAGTACAAATCAAAAAATCCCGTAGTTTACTATGGCAGTTCAATTACACAAGGCGGGTGCTCCAGCCGTCCCGGAAATACGTATCAGAGCATTGTGACTCAACGAATGAATATAGACCATATAAATCTGGGCTTTTCGGGAAGCGCAAGAGGAGAACAACTAATGGCAGAATATATTTCAAAGCTGAAAATGTCTGCTTTTGTTATGGATTATGACCATAACAGCCCCTCTGCAGAGCATCTTTCGGAAACCCATTACAGACTATATGAAACCGTAAGAAAGGCAAACAAAAATATTCCTATTATTATAATGTCCAAGTCGGATTTTTTAGCCGACTACCAAGAAAGCGTTTTAAGGAGAATGGTTGTTTTCGATACCTATCAGAGAGCTATTTCCCAAGGTGACGAAAAAGTTTATTTCATTGATGGAGAAAGCGTGTTCAGAGGGCCTTATGAAAACATCTGCACAGTAGATGGAGTTCATCCCACAGACATGGGGTTTGCTCTGATGGCAGATGCGGTGGAAAACACCCTGAAAAAAGCTTTCAGAGAATATATTTAAGTTAATATTTCAAAGCAAAAAGCTGTAAAAAAATCTCATCGATTCTTTTACAGCTTTTTAATTCACTTGTTGGCTAAAAGCCTGTTTCTTTTATATTGCCCTGCTCATATTCCTCAAGCAACACACATAAATCTGTTATTCTGTCTGCAATTTCTTTTCCAATATCAGTATCGCGAACGCGTATTCTGTCAGCGGCATGCTCAAACACGCTTGTATCCGACACGATATCCGCATTGTTTGCAATAGCGTTATGGATTCCCATAAACGGCTCATGAGCTGATATTCTTATACCTTCGGAATTGTATATAAGCGTATATCCCGCGATTCCCGTTCTTGGCTGATACGCTTTACAGAAGCCACCGTCTATAACAATGAGCTTTCCGCCCGCTTTAATGGGGTTTTCGCCTTTGCTCATTCTTACGGGGATATGACCGTTTATTATATGAGAGCCCTCTCCGTTAAGTCCAAATTCAGAAAGAATCTTTTCTGTGATATGCCCATCGCTCCAGCACAAATAATAGGCGTTTTTAGGCTCTTCCCAAGTAGATTCATCTTTAATAAAAAGTCTTTCAAAAGACGTAATCTTCTTTCTTGCACAAAGAGGAGAATCTTTGCCACACCACAAAAACCACAAGAAGTCCTTCCCTTTTTGTCTTGTATCCGTTCCCTCTTTGGAATAATATCCTTGACGGGCTGTTTTATCACAATAATCCATAAGGGCTTTTCCACTTTTTCCACCTGAAACCTTAAGCTCCATAAAAGACCCGTCTTCGCAAAGCGGAATACATCCGTGAAACATGAGATTATTGTTGAACACGGTGTACATTTCCCCTTTTTCATACAGAAAACGAATATGTCGCTGAAGCTTTTCCGATCTCATAAATGCATTTTTGAGATATTTCATAACCTCTGCTTCTCGTTCTGTAAGCTCATAGGGATTCTTCGGGTCAACAGTTGGGAAATCACAATCCTTCAAAACGTGGTCTGTTCCGTCAATACAAACAGTTCCCTTTTCAAAATCTATTTTATCAAGGAGCAATCGGGAAGACATTTCAAAATCGGGATTACGCATTATACATTGTCCCTCCAGCTTAAACTGGATTACCGCAATAGCCTTATGCATGCGCGCAATAAGATTATCGTCTTCATGCTTCAGAAAATCTCCCTCGTTCCCACCCTTTGGCATATAATTTGAAACGTTTGTTTCACCATATACCTCATTGGCAAAAAGAGATAACGGCCTGAGAGATATTCCATATCCTATTTCAACAACGTCAAGATTTTTATACGTTATAGAGTTATTTATGACCGTTGCAATACATGTTCTTGACCCTGCCGCTGCCCCCATCCACAGCACATCATGGTTACCCCATTGAATATCAATAGAACGCTCTTTTAAAAGCTCATCCACAATAATGTCGGCTCTGGGGCCTCTGTCAAAAATATCTCCTACAATATGCAAATGGTCAATAACAAGAGTTTTTATCGCACCGCAAAGCGCAACAATAAAACGTTCCGACGAGCCAATCTCTACAATGGTTTTCAAAATGTTTTCATAATAGCTTGTTTTGGCTGTATCGTAATAGTCCTTATTAAGAAGCTCGTTTATTATGTAGTCAAAGCCCATGGTTGTGTTTTTCAAAAGCTTTCTTACTTTAGAACGAGTGTATTTACAGCTAACAAGACGGCAAACCTCAAGAAGTCGGGTTATGGTAACGTAATACCAATCCTTTAAATCTTCTATATTAGGTCTTAATTCATTCAGCTTTTCTTTGGGATAATAAATAAGCGTTGCAAGTTCAGAACGTTCTTTCGTTGTTACTGTCTTATCAAAAAGCAACTCCACTTTTTGTCTTATTGCACCCGATGCGCTTTTTCTTATGTGCAAAAATGCTTCATACTCCCCGTGAATATCACTCATAAAATGTTCTGTTCCTTTAGGGAGATTAAGTATTGCGCTTAAATTCATTATTTCTGCAGATACTGCATTTCGGTTGGGATAACGCCTTGATAATTCTTTTATATATTTGTTTCTGGATTCATCCCTCATAACAGATCTCCTTATTATTTGACAGAAATATCTTCGGGAGAAATATCTTCTCCAAAATCTACAGGAAGACCTATTTTCTGAGTTTTATATCTTCCCGTTATCAAATGGTAATCAACACCCATTTCCACCATCCAATTTCTTGTTTCAAAGGTGGTAAGATTTTTGTTCCAATCATCAAATACCCAGTCGGCAGAAGGCCACATACAAAGAGTAGGATTTATTGTCTGATAAACCTCCTTGGTAACGCCACCTTGACCATGGTGGGACATCTGAACAATATCGCTCTTCAAGTCTTCTCCATATTTAGCCAACAATCTGTTTCCTTCTTCAACGTGGGCATCTCCCAAAAACAGAATGCTCTGGTCTTTTGCCATAACTCTGAAAATCAAGCTTGTATCGTTTATTCTGATAGGAAGTGCTTCTTCGGAATATGAGAGGAGCATTTCAATTTTTATTCCGTCTATTTCTATAACGTCGCCTTCAAAAGCGGTTTTTCCACCACATTCAGCAAATTTGCCCTC
>JAZRPU010000014.1:0-5943 GCA_045649365.1 Eubacteriales bacterium
TAATTTGTTTATATCGTCAATATACAAACGAATCAAAATGTTGTAAAATGTAGATATATTCGACAATATATCTTAAATTCCGAACTTTTAATATTTTTGGAGGAAGACTGAAATGGCAGAAAAAGTTGAGTTTTTTAACCACGGTGAATTGGGAATCATCGTAATGGAAAGCGCAAAAGATTTAGGAGAAAAAATCAACAAAAACGTATCTCTCCTTAGAGGCGAAGAGGGAACTAATTATATAATTCCCACAACAGAAACACGTTTTCAAAACGGTGAAGGAAAAGTCAGAATAGACTCCACCGTAAGAGGAAAAGATATCTTTATCATTTCAGACGTAGGCAACTACAGTTGCACCTACAACATATACGGACACACAAACCACATCGGTCCCGATGAGCATTTCCAGAACATCAAAAGAGTTTTGAGTGCAATCGGCGGAAAAGCAAACCGTGTTACCGTTATAATGCCCCTCCTTTATTCTTCAAGGCAGCACAAACGTCGTGGAAGAGAATCTCTCGACTGCGCAATGTCTTTAAGAGAATTGGAAGCGTTGGGAGTAAGCACAATTCTCACTTTCGATGCCCACGACCCAACAATTCACAACGCTATCCCAACAGCATCCTTTGAAAACGTTTTCCCTACATATTCAATTATCAAGGAATTCATAAAAAGAGAAGGCGTTGAAAAAATGACCGAAAACATGTCCGTCATCAGCCCCGACGTCGGAGCAATGGAAAGAGCAGTTTACTACGCTACAATTCTTGGCCATGATGTAGGCGTTTTCTATAAAAGACGTGATTTGGATAAGGTTGTTGACGGTAAAAGCCAGATTGTTCAACATGAATATATCGGCAAACCTCTCGATGGTCAGAACGTTCTCATTATCGACGATATGATAGCTTCAGGCGGCTCAATCATCGAGGTTATCGAAAGACTTTCTCAATACGACATAAAAGACGTGTATTCCATCGTTACATTCCCTCTCTTCACAAAGGGCGTTGCAGCATTCGACAAGCTTTACGAAGAAGGAAAATTGAAAAAGCTTTATTCAACAAACCTTACTTACGTTCCTCAGGAAATCGTTGACCGTCCTTGGTTTGAACAGGTTGACCTTTCAAAATACATTGCAAAGCTTATTAACACCTTGAATCACGACCACTCCATTTCAGGACTTCTTGATGCTCAAATGAGAACGAAAGAGATGGTACAAAAGGCTGTTAAAGCCTCTCAAAGTGGTAACTGATTCCGCCTTGTGAACAAAATGTAAAATGTGAGATTCCGAAAGTCAAACCCAAAATTGGTGCTTGACTTTCGGAATCTTTTTTGTTATAATGACTTGTAAGAGACCTTTAATGGTTTTCTCCTTGGAGATGCGAAACGCATTTCTCAATTGTCCGGAAGGAGGTGCAATCACAAGTGGAAAAGAGAACAGGTTTATACGAAACTACCTTCGTTGTTAATACCGCCCTCGGTGAAGAAGCAGTTAACGCTTTGAAAGAAAAGTTCACAACTCTCATCGCTGAAAACTCCACGGTTGAAAAAACCGAGGAATGGGGAAACAGAAAACTTGCTTACCCTATTAACGACTACACAGAAGGTTATTACGTATATGTTAAGTACACCGCTCCCACAGCTTTCCCAGCAGAGCTCAAGAGAATTCTTAACATTACCGACGGCATTCTTCGTTCACTCACAATTAAGTGCGAAGAATAAGAGCCACTAAAATTTGGAGGATTTAAACTATGGCATCTTTCAACAAAATAATTCTCATCGGAAATCTCGTTGCAGACCCCGAATTGAAGCAAACCAACACAGGCATCAGCTATTGTTCCTTCAGCATTGCAGTGAGCAGACGATTCTCAAAGCAAGGCGAACAATCAACAACAGATTTTTTTGAAATCACCTGTTGGCGTGAAAAGGCAGAATTTGTAACAAAATTCTTCACTAAAGGGAAGCCTATTCTTGTTTGCGGAGAAATGCATCAGCGTTCTTGGGTAGACAACACAGGAGCAAAAAGATATGCTTATTCCGTAGCAGCTGATGAACTTTCTTTTGTAGAAAGAAAAAGTGCCGATTCCTCTGATTACAAAGGGGCCGCTCCCGCTGTTCCGTCTTATGGCAGCTCTGCTCCCGCAATGGGCGCATTTGAAGAGCTTTCCACAGACGATGAATTGCCATTCTGATAATTTTGAATTTTCATATTCTCGAATCAGAATGAGGGAAACATTTAAGTTTACCCGAAACAAAATCATTATAGGAGGATAACAATGGACAAGGAAATCAAAGAAGTTAAAGAAGTTAGAGACGTTAAAGAAGCTCAAAAGCCTTTCCGCCCCCGCAAGAAGAAAAAAGTTTGCTTCTTCTGTGCAGAAAAGATTGAGCATATCGATTATAAAAACGTTGGAAGCTTCAGAAAAAATCTTTCTGAACGCTCTAAAATACTTCCCCGCAGAATTACGGGTACTTGTGCAAAGCATCAGCGTCAGCTCACAATAGCTGTTAAACGCGCAAGAGAGCTTGCATTAATTCCTTATATTTCTGACTGATTTATGTTTAAAGCCGTGATTCATTCACGGCTTTTTATTTTTAATGATTTGGAATAAACGATTGTATGAAAAATTTAGAAATATTGTTTGAAAGCGAAAAAATTGAATACTTTTCCGTTCTTCCGATAGAAAAAACAGAAATAATAAATCAACGGTTAATGCCCACTGGAACAAAAAAAGCAATAGTTTTTCTCATCCCGTACAGAACCGATTATTTACCATCAGCGGAACTTGCTCACTTTGCCAGAATAAAGGATTATCACGTATTCGCAAAATCGCTTTTCAGCCGACTTATTCCTGTTTTAAACTCCTTATATCCGCAAAAAAATTTTATCGGTTTCGCCGACCATTCACCCATAAACGAAAGAAAGCTTGCATTTGAAGGCGGATTGGGTGTAATAGGAAAAAACGGATTGTTAATAAATGAAAAATACGGCTCTTACGTTTTCATTGGAGAGATATTAACAGATGCTGAAATCCCATCTCGCATTCTTTCTCCACAAGAAACGTGTACCGGATGCGAAAAATGTATAAAAATATGTCCCAAAACAGATTTTTGCATTTCAGAAATTTCTCAAAAGAAAAGAAAAACGGAAGCAGATTTGTTACTTCTCAAAAAGAACAACGTTATTTGGGGTTGCGATAAATGTCAGGAAATTTGCCCCACAAATACACACGCCAGTCTTTCTCCTTTTCAATATTTTTATGAAAACAAAATATCCTCCCCCAAAGAAATTCTGTCAGCAACAGATGAACGCTTTGATTTATATGCTTTTTCTTATCGCGGAAGAAGAGTTATAGAAGAAAACATCGAAAATATATTTAAAAAAGATATTGACTAAACGGCTAAAATGTGGTAAAATTTAAAATAGGAGTGGGATAGGGTTTTTCAAGATTTCCTACTCCCACAAGCTTCAGAAAGGCAGTGGATAGATTATGGCATCAACATCTAACAACACTCCCGAACAGGTAGTTTTGCTTAAGAAAAGAATAGAATATTTAAGAGAAGTTCTCGATATGTCCACCCAAGAGGTTGCACAACTCGTAGGAATAACAAATGAGCTTTACGTTGAATACGAAAGCGGTGACGAAGATATCCCCATAAGTGTTATTTACACATTGGCAAATATCTTTGGCGTTGACCCAACGGAAATTCTTACAGGTGACACACCGAAAGTAGAAGAATTCAGTGTAACCCGCAAAGGAACGGGAATAAAAGTAAAGCGTTATGAGGGATATGACTTTGAATCTCTCGCTTTCAACTATATCGGCAGAAACAAGGAGCCAATGCTCGTTACTATTTCTCCTTCCGATGAAACACCCGACCTCGTTTCTCACTCAGGGCAGGAATTCAACTTTGTTGTTTCGGGTAAAATCGGTGTTACAATCGGTGGAAAAACGTTATTTCTCACCGAGGGTGACAGCATTTATTTTGATGCAAGTGCTCCTCACGGTCAATTTGCTGTTGAAAGCGAAGCAAAATTTTTAACAGTCATCGACTTGGACTAATCAAATGGATTTTGTCAAGAAAAAGAAATATGGTCAGAACTTCCTGACGTCTGATAAATTTCCTTTAAGAATAGCTTCAGAAAGCGGAATCTGTCAAAACGACGGAGTGCTTGAAATCGGAGCAGGATTTGGGATTTTAACGGAAAAGCTCTCGAATATAGCAAAAAAAGTTGTTTCTGTAGAAATCGACTCTGAGCTTTTGCCCATATTAAAAGAAAAATTCGCAGGCAAAGATAACGTTGAGTTTATAAATTCTGACATACTTAAAGTAGATATAAACGCCCTTGCCGAAAAATATTTTTCAGGGATGGATATTTGTGTTTGCGCTAATTTGCCATACTACATAACCACACCTATACTGGAAGCCCTCTTTGAAAGTGGCGTAAAATTCAAAAGCATAACGGTTATGGTGCAAAAAGAAGTAGCAGACAGAATATGTTCAAAGGCGGGAAGCGCAGAATATAGCTCTTTCACCGCATACGTTTCATATTTTGGAATTGCAAAAAGGCTTTTCACAGTTCCGCCATCAGCTTTCTCGCCACCGCCCAAGGTAACTTCAGCGGTTATAAAAATCTCTCTCCACGAAACGCCACCTGTTTCTCCAAAAGATCTGAATCTTTTTTTCAAGGTTTTAAACGGAGCTTTTGCCAACAGAAGAAAAACCCTTGTTAATTCTTTACACACAGCCTTTTTGGGAAAATATTCAAAAGAAATTCTCTCTGAAGCTGTAAAAACTGTAACGGGGAACACAGAAATTCGAGGAGAAGCATTGGATATAAAAGCATACAGCGATATATCCGATATACTTTTTGAAAAAATAAATAGATAATATACAAATCATCAATCACGGAGGAAATTTTATGTTTAATTCCAAAAACGCAAAGCTTAATGCTTGGGTAAAGGAAATGGCAGAACTTACTTGCCCCGACAACATCGTGCTCATTGACGGGTCCGAAGAACAAGCAGAAGAGCTCAGAAAAATTGCTTGTGAAACAGGCGAAATCACAAAGCTCAATCAAGAAAAGCTTCCCGGATGCTATCTCCACAGAACAGCTGTAAACGACGTTGCTCGTGTTGAAGACCGCACATTCATCTGCACTTCCACAAAAGAAGCAGCAGGTCCTATCAACAACTGGATGGCTCCTGCAGAATGCTATGAAAAGCTTTCCAAACTTTACAAAGGCTGTAACAAAGGCAGAACAATGTACGTTATCCCCTACTCCATGGGCGTTGTTGGTTCTGAATTTGCTAAAAACGGTATCGAACTTACAGACTCCATTTACGTTGTTCTCAACATGCTCATCATGACAAGAGTTGGAACAGAAGTTATGGAAGCTATCGGCGAAGACGGTGACTTCATTAAAGGTCTTCACTCCAGAGCAAGCATGGACGAACAAAACAAATATATCGTTCACTTCCCTGAAGACAACACAATCTGGTCTATCAACTCCGGTTACGGCGGAAATGTTCTTCTCGGCAAAAAATGCTTTGCTCTCAGAATTGCTTCCTACCTCGGAAGAAAAGAAGGCTGGATGGCAGAACACATGCTCATCCTCGGAATTGAAGCTCCCAACGGAGATACAAAATACATTGCAGCAGCTTTCCCCTCTGCATGTGGTAAAACTAACTTGGCTATGCTTATTCCCCCTCAAATCTACAGAGATAAGGGCTACAAAGTATGGTGCGTAGGTGATGACATTGCATGGATCAGAATCGGGGCTGACGGAAGACTTTGGGCAATGAACCCTGAAAACGGATTCTTTGGTGTTGCTCCCGGTACAAACGTTAAATCCAACCCCAATGCATTGGCATCTACAATGAAGGGTACAATTTTCACCAACGTTGCTCACAATCTTGATGACAACACAGTTTGGTGGGAAGGTCT
>JAZRPU010000015.1:0-4528 GCA_045649365.1 Eubacteriales bacterium
CTTCTCGTTCGATTCCCAACATATTGCACAAAACCAAATCAGTTACAACAGCTGCTTCTCCCGGCATAAAAGTAGCAATATTTTCTTTTGTTTCTTTTCTGAGTTCGCCGACTGTCATTTATTGTTCTCCTGATTCATTGGTATTTTCATTTTCTTCTGAAGAAGTTTTTTCTTTTTCTTCAGCTTCTTTTTTTGCAAGTCTTTCTGCTTGTTTTTCCATTTCTTCTATAACGGGATATTTTTGAGGAAGTGCAGCTTTAAGAGAAACTATAGCAACTTCTATCATATCATCGTCAGGTTCTTTGGTAGTAATTCTTTGCATCCAAAGACCTGGAGCAGAAAGAACTCTTGTGAAAAGATTATCATGCTTTCCTGCATATTTGATAAATTCATAACCGATACTTACGGTAATAGGAAGCAGACAAAGTTTTAATAACGTTCTGAGTAATCCGTTTGAAACGTCGAAAAAGTCGAATGTGTTAATTATGGTTGTGGCACATGTCATAACTAAAATTGAAATAATTAAAATAACGAAAATGAATGAAGTGCCGCATCTTGGGTGGAATCTTTTTTGCTTTCTCACGTTTTCTATTGTAAGCTCTTCTTTTTTCTCATAGCAGAAAATAGTTTTGTGTTCAGCACCATGATATTGATAAACTCTCTTTATGTCATTGAGCTTTGAAGACGATGCAATATAAAGAATAAAAATTATAATTTTGAATATACCCTCAATGATATTGAAGCCCCAAGCGGGAAGATGACCTCTCCAAGGAAGCATTTCAACAATAAACTCAACGCCTGATGCGAGGAGAGAGGGAAGATACATGAAAAGGAAAAGGGCAAGTATAACTCCTAAAACACCGGCTATTGCAGTTACAACTGTGATAATAGACTTGCCGAATTTTTTTTCGAGCCAACGTTCGAATTTGGAAGGCTCTTCTTCAAATTCGATTCCTGCCATTTCAGCAGATTCTTCAAGATTCTTGAATGAAGAAATGAGAGATTCTATCATGTTAATAGGACCGCGAATAAAGGGAAGACCAAAAAATTTGCATTTGTCTTTAAGACTGTTGACCTTGCCTTGCTTTAAAACAATTTCACCGTTTTCTTTTCTGACAGCAATGGCGTAGTTGTTTTCAGTCTTGAGCATAACACCTTCAAGCACCGCCTGACCGCCCGCGGAGTTAAGATTTTCTTCTTTTTTATTTTCAGATGAACAGCAGACGTTTTTGTTTTCTTCTGTTTCTTTGGAATCATTTGTATTTTTTGTTTCAAGACTTTTAGATTTTTCTGACATTGTTTCCTCCGTGATGATAAAAGCTTCCGTCGTTTTTTTCAACAACGGAAAAAAATAAGTAAAAGTTTTCTGAATTTTGCAATTTTACTATTGAAATTTTTCACAATTCATACTATTATATAATAGCACTAAATAATAATACCACAAATAAAACAAATATACAAGAGCAAAATTAAAAAAATAAGAGGAAAAAATGCAAAAGCTGTTTGTTAAAAATGATAACTCGTTCACTTGTGTAAATTGCGGTAAAACCGTTCCGCCTTTAGGATATTCTTCCAGAAATCATTGTCCGTATTGTCTTTGTTCTCTTCACGTGGATATTAATCCTGGTGACAGAGCATCAGATTGCGGTGGAATGTTAGTACCAAAGCAAGTTATTCCCGATTCCAAAAAGGGATATATAATAATTCATAAATGTGTTAAATGTAACGCTATCCGCAGAAATAAAAGCGCGAAGGATGACGATACAGATTTGTTGATTCGTTTGACGAACCCTGATAACGGTTGGAAATGAGAGGCACTGAATGAATAATAAAGATTTTTTGAAAAGTAAAGAGATGAAAAATATTTTAAGCCAAAAAAGAAGCTTTTTTTCGCTTCCTGAAGGTTTTAACGAATATTTGGGAATAATTCTTGCTGTAGCTTTTTCGTTTATTGGAACTTATCTCTTTTTGCCTTGGCACGGGATAATATCAACCATACCTTTTGTGATAATATGTGCCTTTATTTGTACTTTTTTAAAGACAAACGAACTTCTGAAAGAAGCATTGTTTTTTATTACCCCCTTTGCAGTTTCTCTGCTTTTGGGAGAAAACGTAAAAAGTGCTTTAGTTTTGGGAATATTGTGTGGAATTTTTTATATCCTTGCATACGTTACGGTTTCATCTTTTAAAAAGAAGCAGATATCCTTCAAAATCGTTGCCGCTTTTTTGCTCGTTCTTTCTTTGGGGGTTCATTGTTTTGCCAATTCAACACCTTGGGATGTGCATAAAAGCAAAAATGCTATTTTGAATTATGTAAAGGAGAGTTATTCGGGAGAACCGTTATATGCTTCAGAGGTTAAATTTAATTCCTTTGACAGAACCTATAGTCTTTCTCTTGTTCCTCAACACGATGCTAGCATAGGACTTTCTGTTGTTTTGAAAGACGGGAAGATAATTAAAGACGATTACATTAAATACACCGAGAAATACAATATGCTTGCAGGGGCGGGAAGAATAACCTACGTTATCAGAAAAATGTATCCAGAGCTTAAATTTAAAGTGGAAAGCGAAAGAATCGTTGGATATCCTTTTATGACGTCGGCAACAGTTCAGCCGAAAGCTGATTATTCCAGATTCATGGATTTCAGCGTTTATTTCACTTCATATAACGGAGCTAAAGAGTTTTCTGAACTTGCAGAAGAATGCTACAGAGCCCTTATTACAAGCGGGTTTTATTGTCGCACTATTACCTTTTATGGTGGTATCGGCACAAGATACGTTGCAAAAATAAGCGTTCCCTTTGGATCGCTTACGGGAAATCTGGAAAATTTTGTTGAGCCTTACGATAGTAATATTTTCTTATATTCTTCTTTGAAATAAATTAATTTTAATTATACGTTTTAATTATACGTTAATCTTGAATTGATAGGATAAAGAAAAATTAATTTTACTTTGAGGAATTTTATTATGAAAAGATATGCTGTTGTATTTATTTCTTTATTAATGCTTGCGACGGTATGCTTATGTGCTATGGGGGATTCACCATTTTATGCAAGATATTCCGGGAATTATCTCATACTCTTGCCTGATAATAAAACTAATATAAACCTATCAAATGCATTGGGCGGGACAGTTTATACAGATTCTTCTCTTTCTGTGAAAGCTGCTGATTCAAGCATTGTTGGAACAGGGAAATATTTAAGTGTTTCCGGAAAGAAATATGAATTGATAGTAATTGGGGATTATGACGGTGATGGTTTCGTTTTAACTCCCGACCTTAACAATGCAAAAAAAACTTTTGTAAAGCCTTCCATTACGGAACGAGAAAGGCATATTTTCGATGCTGATGAAAACGGAAAATACAATGCAAGAGATTATCTTCTGTTTAAATTTCATGCTCTCGGAATAAAGAAATTAGCTGAAACTTATATGGAATCCCAACAGTCACAATCATCATCGGAAAGCATTGACGCTTCTTCTATTGATCCCGATTGGGTAAATCAATGTGAAATTGCTCTTTCCGACAGTAAAATAACTGTTAACGGAGAGGGCGCGGCTGTGGCCGGAAAGGTTATTAACATTACAGACGGGGGAGAATATACCGTAAGTGGTAAAATTTCCGATGGAATGATTCAGGTCAATTCCACAGAAAAAGTTAAAATAAGGTTAGAGGGAGCGAATATTTCAAACAGCGATGGTCCTGCAATTCTTTTTGCTAACGCAGACAAAGCCTTTATAACTGTTGCCAATGGTACTGTTAATTATCTTACTGACGGAACTTCATACAGCAACGGAAAAGGAACGATTTTCAGCGAATCGGATTTGGAAATAAAGGGAAAAGGAACTCTTTATATAAATGCAAATTACAGACATGGTATTTGTTGCGATAATGATTTGGCTATAGAGAATGGTACAATAATAATACAAAAAGCTGTAAAAGATGGCATCCATGTGAAAAAAAGTCTTGAAATCAGCGGGGGGACGGTGGAAATTAAAAATTGCAGCGGAGATGCAATAGATTGCGAAGGTACATCCTCGCTTCAGAAAGGAACTGTAACTGTAACAGGTGGAAAGCTCACCGTGAGCAATACTTCAGGCGATGGAATTAACGCTTTGGGGAACGTAGCTTTAAGCGGCGGAACAATTTCTTTAGCTTGTCAACAAGATGGAATAAAGACTGATGCTTACGCTTATTTGTCAGGTAGCGTATCATTGGTTATTGATGCAGAATCAGACGGAATCAATTCTGCGAAAGGAATAAACGTTTCCGCAGGAAATGCAAAAATTAATGCTGTGGAATATACGTTGAAATCCGATGCTGATATATCTGTAACAGGTGGTACTTTGACTTTGGAAGGCATAAAAGAGAAAATATATGCTATAGGTAACGTGAATATAAAAGACGGAACAGTTAAATAGTCGAATATCATTCAACCGTAAAAACTCTTTTTGGGAATTATAAAACAGAAAATTGAAGAAAAATGGAGAAAAAAACCTGATTTTTTTTAAAAAAACTATTGAAATTTCA
>JAZRPU010000016.1:0-3681 GCA_045649365.1 Eubacteriales bacterium
GTGGTTTTTCCAACGCCGCCTTTTTGGTTGGAAAAGGCGATTACTTTCATGTAAATATCCTTATATAATAAAATCTTTAAATGTGTTTATAAAACTGAATTAAAATTAATTATGTTTTGGATAAAAGCCGATAGGGAGGAAGGATATTTCCTTCCTCCAAAATCGGAATTATTGAATCTTATTTTTTAACAAGAACTTTTTTGAGGTTAACGAATCTGGGAAGTCCGTCTTCTTTGGGAAGGTCGGTTTCACCTTCGATAAGAGGAAGTGCATATTTGATGAACTTCTCGCTCATGCCGGAGTTGTCTTTGTTAATCCAGGAAAGAGGAACTTTCTTTTCTGTGTTTGCAACATCAGTAAGGTCGAAAAGCTTGATGGAGCATTTATATTTTCCATCAACGTATGTTCTCTTGTAACCAACCATTTTGTCAGTAACACCTGCAACTGCATTTTCAACGGCTGCTTTACCTGCTGCGAAACTTTCTTCGATATCAGTTTTAGATGCACAGTGTGCAGCACAACGTTGGAGAAGGCTGAGCTCTATGCCACGAACTTTAACGTTGAGTTTCTTGTTGATTTTTTCAGCAAGGATAGCTGCAAGTCCGCCCAATTGAGGGTGACCGAAGGAGTCAACCTTACCTGTATCGGAAATAAGTCTGCCTCTACGGTTTCTGATACCTTCAGAAACAGCAATAAGACATTTGCCTTTTTCTTTGTAGATAGCTTCAACTTGGTTAAGGAAATCCTTAAGGCAGAAAGATTTTTCGGGAAGGTAAACCAAATCGGGACCTTGTCCTTTGGTAGATGCAAGAGAAGCTGCAGCGGTAAGCCAACCAGCATTTCTACCCATGATTTCAACAACGGTGATTTGTCCGTAGTCATAAACTGTGGAATCTCTGTAGATTTCCATCATGGAAGTTGCGATATATTTTGCAGCAGATGCATATCCGGGGCAGTGGTCTGTTTTATCAAGGTCGTTATCGATAGTCTTGGGAATACCCATAACTCTGCATTCATAACCGTTTTGGAGCATGAATTTGGAAACTTTGTTACATGTGTCCATGGAATCGTTTCCGCCATTGTAGAAGAAATAGCGAATGTTGTATTTCTTGAAAACTTCAAGAATACGTTTATAATCAGTATCGTCAACGTCAACGTCCTTGAGCTTATAGCGGCAGGAACCGAGAGCTGATGAAGGAGTATATTTCATAAGTTCCAACTCTGCAGGGTCTTCTTTGGACATGTCAATGAAGTTTTCATTGAGAATACCCTTGATACCGTTGAGTGCGCCGTAAACCTCCGTGATATTTTCGTTTTTGAGAGCTGTGATGATAGCTCCGTAAGCAGATGCGTTAATAACGGATGTAGGTCCACCGGACTGACCGATAACGCATGCACCTTTCAATACGTTCATAGTAGAAAATCCTTTCTTTTTTTATATTCTTTAATAAATATTTTGACATTCTCCGTGCATTATAACACATTTAATCGATAAAATCAATCGTTTTCGCAAATTTTTTTACAGCTTTCTTCCTTAATCTTCCTTTTTTATCCCTGTAATACAATAATAAAGGGTCAAAATAACACAAAGAGCAAGAAATACTCCCATTATGCAACCACACAAATCTATAAGAACATCGGTATATTTACCGCTTCTTCCGCTTGTATGACTTTGGATTAATTCATCCGATGAAGCAACCGCTATTCCTATTAAAATGCTCCATAGAAAAGCAAGGTCTTTTTTTCCGAAGTGAGAAACAATTGTAAGTGATACAAAAAAGGTCAACAAAGTGTATTCAATAAGATGCCCCGATTTTCTTATGAATATTTTAAGCTGATATAAATTAACCGAAACCTTTCCCGAGCCTTCCGCGTTGGGCGCTTCACTTCTGATAACCTCTGTTCCCTGAAGTAAAGGAGGAACGGTATTGCTGCCTTCAATTGAGTCCTTGATTGAATTTGAAACCTTGTCGCTTAACGCTGAAGATTCTTCTGCTGTTCTTGTTGCATTCCACAAAACAAAAATAACAGAGAGTAACGAAAAAAATAAAAGGATAGCTGTTCTTACAAAACGAGGCTTGTTTAAAATAAAATGAGTTTTTTCCATATTTCTTGAATTTTGATAAAGTCAGTTTTATAAATAGATTAAAACAGTTTGCTTATCCGTTTTTTTAAAGACCGAAGACGAATAACTGCTTTTCTGAATGGAAAGAAAGCGTTGAAGAAAACAAAAGCTTTATATAACGCGGTTTTATCCGTTCTTTTTTCTTTGCGGTATATGCTTTCCGCAAAAGCCAAAAGCTGTTCTTTTTTTATCTTTTCCAAAACCAATTGTGCATCCCCGCAGAAAATAAGATTACTTTCGGAGATTTTTACAAGTCTGTGTAAAGCGTATTCGTCATCCGCTCTTTTGAAAAGATATATCCCGTTTTTAACAATTTTATCAGGCGGAGAAAGTGTTACGCTGTCTTTTCCCTCTCTGATGAAAGGGAGCATACTTGTGCCTTTGGGATAAACGGTAAGAACACCGCCTTTTTCAAAGCATTCCTTCAAGGCGGATTCAATTTCACAGTTTAAAAACACGTCAAATCCAGCTTGCGAGTATTCTTTCATTTTCCCTCCAGATATTTTATGCAAAGAAAATTTTAAAGTCCGAGAAGAGCTTTGGCAATAGCAAAATAAATAATCAACGACCCAGCATCTACCAACGTGGTGATAAGAGGACTTGCCATTACTGTAGGGTCAGCTCCGATTTTTTTTGCTAAAATAGGCAAGGTACAGCCTAATATTTTAGCAGAAATAACCGTTAAAACAAGAGTAATGCAAACGGTTAATGCGGTAAGGAAATTAATATCGGCACCCAGTATCATGTTGTCAACAAGTAATATTTTAACGTAAGTGACAACAGCAAGGATTATTCCGCATAGAATTGAAACGCGAAATTCTTTCCAAAGAATCTTCAAAGTGTCAGAGAACTCTATTTCTCCAACAGAAAGAGCTCTTATGATTGTAACGGAAGACTGACTTCCCGAATTACCGCCCGTTCCCATTAGCATAGGAATAAAAGCGGTAAGGGCAATTTGTGCTGAAAGAGCCGATTCAAAGGAAGAGATAATCATTCCCGTGAACGTGGCGGAGAGTGTAAGAAGTAAAAGCCAAGGAATACGCTTCTTCCAAATTTCAAAAACGCCTGTTTTCAAATAAGGCTTGTCGCCCGGAATTATAGCACCCATTTTGGCAAAGTCTTCTTCAGCTTCCATTGTCTGAACGTCCATAGCGTCGTCAACGGTAATTATACCAACGAGGCGATTTTCTCTGTCAACAACGGGAAGTGCAAGAAAATCATATTTTAAAAACATGGCGGCGGCTTCTTCTCTGTCGTCTTCTGTGTTTACATGAACGACGTTTGTTTCCATTATGTCCTCAATTTTTTTATCAAGAGGGGATATTAGAAGGTCTTTAGCTGTTATTATTCCCACAAGAAAACGATTTTCCGTAACGTAACATGTGTATATTGTTTCCTTTTCAATAGCAACGGTACGAATATGTGCTAAAGCCTCTCCAACGGTCATGCTTCTCTTCAAGTTCACATATTCCGTTGTCATTATAGAACCGGCTCTTGATTCTGGATATCTTAAAAGCTCGTTTATGTTTTTTCTTGTTTCGGGTATAGCGTTTTTC
>JAZRPU010000017.1:0-2464 GCA_045649365.1 Eubacteriales bacterium
AGCAACGTAAGAAATGCTTGCTGTCTTGATATTGACACAATTCTTGCAAACAAAGGATATGTTGACTATATCATGCCACAGATTTATTGGGGCTTTGAGCATCCGAGCCAACCATACAAGCAATGCCTTGCTAACTGGCAAGCTCTTATGAAAGAGCCAAGCATCAAATTCATCGTTGGACTTACCGCAAGTAACATTGCAAATCCTTCTGGCGAATTTGTAGCAAGTAAAGACGTTTTCAAAAGATACCTTACTCATACTCAATCCACGGGTATGTTTGACGGACTTTGTATTTTCTCCGTAGCTACTCTTTATGGAGTTAAAAATGCAGAGGCTTCCAATAATACGGGTGTTAAAAACGAAATGCGTAATTTCTTACCCTTATTTAAAGCAATAGAAAACAAAAAAATAGAGTACTGATTATGAGAAGACTGATAGGTAAAGCAGTAATGGATATCGGTGATGAGGCAACTGTAGTCTGGCCCGACGGAAAACGTGTTGAAGCGGAATACGTTGATACCTTTGGATATGATCATATCTTAAAGGTTAAAGGGGAAGACAGAGAAATCAGACTTACAAACCGATATATAAGCCGTATGGGCATACAAGTCATAAAGAAAAAAACAGATTGATGTTTCACACCCTTTGGGGCTTCCGCATAATATAGCATTAGGTATCGAAAAAACGGTACTTCCTATGCTTTGTGGAAGGAGGATATGACGATGGCTTGCTTCGATTCCTTTTTTGGCAATCAAAATTGCTGGATTATAATTCTTATTGCAATCATCATAGTATGCTGCTGCGGATAAGTAGTTGATTTACCCATGGTATGTCGCCGATTCTTGCCTTTTGGTGAGGGTCGGCGACGTATTCCGTTATCGGCTTTTCATCATTTTACAAAACAATTAAAAATAAAACGAAGAAAGGAAATGAAAAATGGAGTTTTTAAAATCTATGTTAAACAGCTTTGCGGGTGTGGCTGCTAATTTTATAATAAAGCTTGTGTTGGCAGGCATTGTTCTTGCTGTGGGAATGAAGCTTTCAAGCTTTCTTGTTAAGCTTATTTCAAAAAGCATTGGAATGCAAAAAATGGACGTTACCGCAAGAGGCTTTATTCTCACTACAATAAAATTCGTTTTAAAGGGATTGGTAATTTTCTCTGTAATTGCAATTCTTGGCGTACCTACTGCAAGTATAATTGCGGTAATAGGCTCATGCGGTGTGGCAATCGGACTTGCGCTTCAGGGAAGCCTTTCCAATTTTGCGGGAGGACTAATGCTTCTTATCTTCAAGCCATTTGACGTGGGAGATTATATTACTACTCCCGATGCTTCGGGAACGGTTCAGAGCCTTGGTATTTTCTATACAACGGTAAGCACTCCCGATAACGTTAAGGTTGTTATCCCAAACAGCGTTGTTTCCAGCAACGTTATTTCCAATACCTCGGCATACGATACACGCCGACTTAGCTTTTCCTTTACGGTTGCTCATAACGAAAGCATAGACAGAGTAAAAGCAATAATGCTTAAAATAGTTGAAGAATGTGATAAAGTTCTGAAAGACCCTGTTCCCGTTTCTGTAGTAAGTGCATGTAAAGAAAACGGAGTTGAAATCACAGCGAGATGCTGGGTTAAGTCGGAGGATTATTGGGACGTTAATTTTCAGATAAACGAGCTTATAAAAGAAAAGCTTGTGGATGAAAAAATTAGCATACCTGCAAATAAGCTGGATATAAATATTTTAAACAAATAAAAAAATAAAAAAAATAAAAAAATAAATCCGTATATTTTTTTCTCCTTTGGTAAACAATATTACCGAGCCTTTCGGCTTTGGTAATCGATATTGTAGTTTGGGAAATAGATTTTGTTTAACAAAGGGAGATATTTATGAACTCTTTCAATCAAGAAAAAAATAAAGCTCCAAAAAAAAGAAGCGTTAAAAACGAAGCTTCTGAAAGAATATACGGAATAACAAGACCCGGAAAATACTATTTCCCGGGAAAAATATCATCGGGTTGCTTCGACGGAAACGGTTTTTTCGTTGATGACAACAAGCGGGAAAGTGAAATCAGAAAGGAAGAACTGTATGATTATTCTGTGGAGAGGGAATATGACCCCAACGGAATGTATACGGGAAGACCTGAAGACGAATTTGACGTTCCCGTTCAGGATGCAGACGATCTTTGATCGATTATTTTGAAAAATAACGCTTTCGGCGAAAGCTTGAAAAACAAGCGTTTTTTTCCTTTTGAAATGACCTTGATGTTAAACGCCTTTCAAGTTTTTTCATCAAGGTCATATTTTTGCTTTTTAATTTGTATTCTATTTTTTAAAAATGTGTTATATTTTATAGAAAAGACTTGTATTTTTCCTTTAAATGGTATAGAATATCATACAGCAAAATAAAGAAAAATAATAAATTCGGAGGAATTTGAAATGTCAGTAAAAGTTGCAATTAACGGTTT
>JAZRPU010000018.1:0-5447 GCA_045649365.1 Eubacteriales bacterium
AGAATAAATGCCCCTATTTTTTTAAAAAATATTTTTTTATTTTTCATAAGCCATATCCTCATTTCAGCTCACACGGTTCAAAACCATTCCATCGATTTTTCCCCAGGCGTTAGGACCTTGACATTTAACGTAAACACCCACAGCCAGTGGTTTTTCTCCGTGATAATCCATATTACTGATAGTAGCAGTATGCCATTGGTCATAAGACGTAATTACTGTTTCAGCCTTATAAACTATTTCTCCGTTTATTTTAACGTACGCATATATTTCAGTTTCTCCTCCGTCACCGCCCATAATCGAAACGGAATAATTGAATTTGCCCGCATCAAGAACGCCTATCTCTTGCTCCAAGGTAAATTCAACCGCGTTTTCAGAAGAGCCCCAAAAATGATAATGTTTAGTACCGCTTAAAGAATCGCTGGCTTTTTCTTCAACAGAAAGCTCCTCAAAGGAATTCAAAGGTGTAGCAACCCAATACTCCTCCCCTTCTTCAAAGTCGGGATTCTTCACATAGTTATATTCAACCATGGAAATATGGCACTGCGCTTTCATTCCCGAAGCTTCACCTTTCACAACGTATTTCTTTGCCTCTCCGTTTTTCATCTCTTCGAGATTAACCGTTTCCCAAACAACAGGAACCGCACGCTTGGAATTATCAAGCATAACCGCTATGGCAGTTTGAGGAAGCACAACATCTTTCCCCAAGGTGAAAACAAGATTTGTGTCTTCTATTTCATCAATTTGATTTTCCACCTCGTTACCCGTTTTCACCAAATTGAAAATTTTCAAGGATTCAAGAGCATTACCGTCTTTATCAAACAATGCCTGATTGTCAACAGAAGAGCCGCCATGCCATTGACCCGCATCTTTAGGGTCATATCCCCCCGCGAAAGAGGTTGCCCAACCAGAGCCATCTCTCTCCCAAAGAGCAAGATTTTCCTCATACGTTTTACCGCCAACGGTTATCCACGTTCCCTCCCAATAGAAGACGCCAATTCCGCCTTCTGTCTTGTTCACAACCGTATCAATAACATCTCTCAATTGATTAGCTTGTCCTTGTACCGTATAAGGATAATTTTTAACGATTTCACTTTCAAGGCTTACTGTATTATTGAAAAAATCCGTATCATCTCCTGTGAAAGCATAAGAGGTTTCTGCCACCATTACTTTTTTGTTATATTTTATGGAAATCTTTGACAAGGTTTTTGCAAGATTGTCCAACGTTCCATGCCAGAAAGAATAATACGAAGAAGCAAAAACGTCGTAATCCACTTTGTAGTAATCAAGGTTATAGCTATACTCCTCGTATGTGGAAACTTTTTCGGGGTTTGAAAAATGAATTGCAACAAGAGCGTCGGGACAAACCTCTCTAACAGCCAAAGAGCCTGCAGACATAAGAGTTGTTATGTTTTTCCAGCCATCAGCTTCAGCAGAAGATTCACCACATAAAACTCCGTTGGTTTCATTTCCAACCTGTACCATTCCCACATCTACACCAGCATCAAGAAGCTTTTTAAGACATTCTTTTGTATATTGATAAACTGCGCTTGATTTTTCTTCAATAGACATTCCCACCCATGCTTTAGGAATCATCTGTTTTTGCGGGTCTGCCCAAAAATCAGAATAATGGAAATTCACCAAAAGTTTCATTCCATTTTCCGTTGCTCTTTTCCCAACAGCAATAGCGTTTTCAATGTCACAGTTTCCGCCACCGTATCCCTTTCCGTTTTCATCGAAAGGGTCATTCCAGATACGAACGCGAATATAGTTTATTCCATTTTCTTTCAATATTTTATAAACGTCTTTTTCTTCTTTGTTAAAATCGTAATATTTAACCCCGCTTTTCTCCAAAGCAGGAACACAAGAAGCATCCATTCCCATTATAAAATTCTCGGGAATGTTTTCAACTTTTTTAACGTAAAGAGAGTCCGACTTCAAATTCATATTACTTTCTTCTCTCCATTCACTATTATTTTCCGAATCTTCAAAAAAATCCTCCGAAGATGATTCCGTTATAACTTCATCAACGTTATCACATGCATTCAATGAAAGGAGGAGCGCCATGATAAAAAGGATTAGCCCTTTTTTATGATAAAGCTTCATATTTCCCCTCCATTTTACATATTCCCTGTGCTAAAAAGCACAGGGAATATTTCAAAAACTTATTTTGCAAGAGCATTGTTTACATATACTCTAACGCCAATAGCATCAACTGTAACGCTTCCGCTTTCAACAGACAAGGTTTTTTCGCCTGCTTCTGTAGAGTCAGCAACAAGATTCCATTCGCCATCGAGAGTATAAGGAAGAGCTGTTTTGTTAGGGTTAATAACTGCTAAAGCTTTTCCACCTTTTCCGTCATCAAAATAAACTTCAAGAATACCACTTCCTTGCTCTGTGCAAGTAACAGTAGCATTTACGTTTGTGAAGATATCAAAGGCTTTTCTCATTTCAATAAGACCTTTGTAGTAAAGCATGGTTTTGTATTCTCTTCCGTCTTCTTTGAGAACGTCCCATCTGATATTATTGATTTCGTCGCTGGATTTATAGCTGTTTTCATCTCCGTCTTTAGTTCTGAGCATTTCTTCGCCTGCCTGCCAGAATGGAGTTCCTTTTGAAATAAGAAGAACAGCCGCACCAAGATTATTCATTTTGTTTCTGATATCTTCGCTATCGTTGGGATTGGAAAGCAAAAGCTTATCCCAAAGAGTATTATTATCGTGAGCAGACATATAGTTAATAACCATAGCATTATCAACTGACCAGCCCATTCCGATACCTACGCCACCCTTAATACCGAAAATAACCTTTGATGCATTTGCTTTTGATGCGCCGTTAATATATCCTTGGGAAGCTTTATCAAAAACGCTTCCTTTAAGTCCATCTCTGATAGCGTCATTGAACACCGCAACACTACCTATAGCACCTTCGCTTGGTTTGATTTGGCTTATATTTCCTTGGTTTGCTTGTGATGATCCATCGATAGTAGATCCCATATTCCAGCCTTCGCCATAAATTATAGCTTGAGGATTAATGGCGTGAACAGCAGCTTCAACCTCTTTCATAGTTTCAAGATCGTGAAGTCCCATAAGGTCAAATCTGAATCCGTCAAGGTCATATTCTTCTGCCCAATAGGAAACGCTGTCAACCATGAATTTTCCAAACATATAACGTTCAGATGCTGTATCGTTTCCACAACCGCTTGCAGATGAATTTGCACCTGTGGAGGTATAACGATAGTAGTAATAAGGAACTATTCTGTTAAAGGAGCTATTTGCATCATAAGTGTGGTTGTAAACAACGTCCATAATAACACCGATACCTGCGTTGTGGAGAGCTTGAACCATCTGTTTGAATTCTTTAACGCGAACTTCTCCGTTATAAGGATTTGTACTGTAGCTTCCCTCGGGAACGTTGTAGTTTTTAGGGTCATATCCCCAGTTGAACTCTTTGTCAGGGTTTGCTTCGTCTACTGTTGCATAGTCATAAACGGGCAAAAGATGAACGTGAGTAATACCCAAATTTACAAGATAATCAACGCCAACAGAAATTCCGTTTTCGTTTTTAAGTCCGCTTTCTGTGAAAGCAAGATATTTTCCTTTATATTGAGATGCCTCAATTTTGTTACTGAAATCTCTTACATGAACTTCCCAAATAACAGCATCAGAATATGAATCGATTTTTGAATCGAATTTTTTGCCCCATCCATCAGGGTTTGTTTGAGAAAGGTCAAGCACCATGCTACGATTTCCGTTAACGCCTGCTGATTTTGCATAAGGGTCAGTAGCTTCTTGTGTGCCAAGGGCTGTTGTTACACTATAAGTGTAGTAAGTTCCGTGACCGCATTTTTCGGTGTGTGACCAAACACCTTTTTCACCTTTTACCATTTCCACAGACTTATATGCCTCTGAATCATTTCCTGCTGTGAAAAGATTAATAACAACTTTCAATGCTGTGGGAGCCCAAACTTTAAACGTGGTGTTTTCACCGTTAATAACAGGGCCAAGGTCGTTTCCATCATAGGTGTAGTTTGCAATAAATTCTTCGCTATCAAAAATATCTGTAGGAACAACAGCTTTTTTTCCAAAGCCATCAATTTCAACTTCATATACTTTTGAAAGGTCCAAAGCTTCTTCAACTACAATATCACCGCTTATGGAATTTTTACCCAAACTGCTTACAGATTTAACTGTAAGTGCTTTATCGCCATCATAAACTTTGATTTGAGAAAGTTCGGAAATAGTTGTTGCGGGTGTCAAGCTGTAATGAATAGTGTTGAAATCTTTCATTCCCGCCATAGCAAATTTTTTAATCATTTCGAGGGTTTTTCCTCCGTCATTGCTTTTATATTGTGAGGGGTCGCCGCTTTTAAGATAGATAAACGTATCTTTTCCCTCAATGACCGCAAAGCGATCCTGATCGTAATCCTTTGTAGCATTTCCCCAAGAAGTTCCGCCCGGTTCAGAACAGTCCTTACGAACGATGAATCCTACCTGGTCAACACCTTCAGGAACGTTGAGAACTACCTTTGCTCCGTATGCACATTCGTGGAACAAATAACCTTGTCCTGCTTTGTCGCCCCACCATGCCCATATATCGCATGTTTCATAAGAGCCTGAATAATTCCAATAGAAAGTAATCTGGTTATGCCCCTCTTCGCGTTCCAACGTATATTCGTCGCCAGAAGCCGAAACGTCTGATTCGCTGCCTCCTGAAGCTGTAGAGCTTTCTCCCGCAGATGAATCGTCACTTGTTTCAGGCGAAGAAGCACAAGCTGCCAAAAGCAACGTCAAAAGCGCCAACATCAACGCTATTAAACGACGCATAACGATGTTTTTTTCTCTCATAAGTTTCCTCCATACATATTCTGCATTAAAGCAGATTGTGTTTTTGTCTTATGATTCTACCACATTTTTTTGATAAAGTCAATTATTTTTTAAACTCATGTTACTTTGATATAGTCCGCATCATCATTCAAAACATCTGCTGCAAGATATTATTTGCATATATTTTGTATTATTTCAATTTATCCTTCGGTAAAATTTTCATATTGTTTCAGTTGCGATTTATCTTGTTTTAGAGTTCCTTTATCCTTTTTTAGTCTTTATATCCTTTTTTGTCAGCTTTCATTTTTCCAACTTTCAGTTTATTGTTTAGTTAGTTCGATTCTGCTCTTATATTGTTTTAATCATGCTTCCGTATCTCATCTTTATGCTTTTGTTTTTTATTTTTTTCAAAAAAGCTATTGACAAACGAAAGCACATGTGTTATAATTTTTCTCGCAAACAAAAGAATAAACCTTTTGCCGAATTGTGTAATGGTAGCACAGCAGACTCTGACTCTGTATGTGAGGGTTCGAATCCTTCTTCGGCAGCCAAAAAATAAAATCAACCTTTGAGTTGGTTTTATTTTTTTATTTTGAAAGGATTCGAACGGGGTGGGAGTGAATG
>JAZRPU010000019.1:0-2694 GCA_045649365.1 Eubacteriales bacterium
ACTTTAGCGTTGTAAAGTACTAAAGTGAAATATGTATGAAAATATTTTTTTATTTACAGTTTGTTATTAAAAGATTACCTATGGTAACCTTTATTAGAAAATAATGTTTATAGCTTGACAAAGCTTTATTTGTAGGGTATAATGTTCTCAACGTAATATACATGAGGTATTTATGAGAATTGTTGGAATCGACTATGGAGATGCAAGAACAGGTATTGCTGTTTGCGACGCTAACGAAATTATTTCAAGTGCAATTACTACAATTAAAGCACCGGGGCTTACCGAAATGGCAAGGAAATGTGCCGAAGAAATAAAAAAGCTAAACGGTGAACTTATAGTTTTGGGATTACCTAAAAATATGGACGGGTCTGAATCTTTCAGAGCAGAAAAAACCAGGCTTTTTGCTCAAATGTTAAAAGAAAATATTGACCTTGAAATTGTTTTCTTTGATGAAAGATTAACCACGGTTTCCGCTTACACATATCTTAATCAGACAAATTATAACAAAAATAAAAAAAAGAACGTTGTAGATGCCCTTTCTGCTCAAATAATTCTTCAGGATTATATTGACATGAAACGGAATAAGACCATCAATAAAAACAATTAATTTTGGGAGTTTTTTATGGAACAGAAAATAAAAAAGACATATATTGCCAGATTTGCAATGATGATATTAGACATCCTTTGCATTATTATTTCAGGATGGGTTGCTATTAAAGTATCTTCTATTGACATCATTAATACAGGATCTTATGCTGGGCAGTCCCATTCTTTAATGGATTTGTACAAGCATGTTTTACCCATTCTTATAGTATGTACCATACCAATTCTAACTGCCTTTAGATTATACAGCAGAATATGGAAATTTGCAAGTATAGGTGAAGCGCTTGAAATTATTATTGCAGGAGCAATATCATCAATTTTATTTGCTTCTGTTTCCATTGTTATTTCCTACTATGTAAAATCTCTCCATGGAATAAAATTTCCCATATCCGCTTACATTATATACTTTTTTACAGTTTCAAGTGGATTTTTAGTAATAAGATATGCTAAAAGAGTTTTTGGAAGCATTTGGAATAATAAAAATAAATTCAATACCACTCCTGAAGAAAACAAAGAAGATAAAGAAATAAATGAAGGCAGAAGAATTATGATAGTAGGCGCCGGAAAAGGCGGTAACCTACTTGCAAGAGAAATTGAATCCAGTGAATTCTTTTCAAAATCAAAAGTTGTTTGTTTTATTGATGATGACGAATCAAAAATAGGAAATTATATTGGTAAAGCAAAAATCTATGGCGGAAGAGATAAAATTAAAGAAGCCGCCGAAAAGCTCAAAATAGATGAAATAGTTCTTGCTATGCCATCAATTACCGTTAATGAAAAAAGAAAAATTCTCGACATTTGTCAAAAAACCGGTTGTACTCTTAAAATTCTTCCTTTGATTTCTACTATGATAAGCAGCAAAGTTGGATTATCCTCAAATCTTCGTGAAGTTGCCATAGAAGATCTTTTGGAAAGAGATGCCATTAAGGTTGATATGGAAAAGATTTCCGAATATATTTTAGGCAAAACCGTTATGGTAACAGGTGGTGGCGGATCAATTGGCAGTGAGCTTTGCAGACAAATTGCACATCATTCACCAAAGAAGCTTATTATTCTTGACATTTATGAAAACTCTGCCTATGATATTCAAAATGAACTTAAAGAGATTTATGGTGACCATCTCGATTTAGAAGTAATAATCGCTTCTGTAAGAGATGAAAAAAGAATAGACAATATTTTTTCATCTCATAAAATTGATATTGTTTATCATGCAGCTGCTCATAAACACGTTCCTCTTATGGAAAACAGCCCTAACGAAAGTATTAAAAACAACGTTTTTGGCACTCGTACAGTTGCACTTGCTGCATCAAAATATAAATGCGAACGCTTTGTTATGATTTCAACCGATAAAGCTGTTAACCCTACAAATATAATGGGTGCTTCAAAAAGAATGTGCGAAATGATAGTTCAAAGCATTGCAAAAAATTCAGAAACAATATTTGCTTGTGTAAGATTTGGTAACGTACTCGGAAGCAACGGAAGTGTTGTTCCTCTCTTTAAGCGTCAGATAAAGAAAGGCGGTCCTGTTAAAGTTACTCACCCCGAAATAACAAGATTTTTCATGACAATTCCCGAAGCAGTTTGTCTTGTTATGATGGCAGGCGCTTATGCAAATGGCGGAGAAATATTCATTCTTGATATGGGAAAACCCGTTAAAATTCTTGATTTAGCAGAAAACCTCATTAAGCTTTCAGGTTATACTCCATATAAAGATATAAATATAGTCTTTACTGGCTTAAGACCCGGAGAAAAGCTTTACGAAGAAATTCTGATGAACGAAGAACAATTGAAAAGCACTAAAAACGAATTAATATACATTGGACGTCCTATTGAATTTGATGAAAATGAATTTCAAAAGAGTCTTGAATATTTGAAAGCCAATATGTATGATGACGATTTTGATGTGAAATCTGAAGTTGCCAAAATTGTTCCTACATATTTCCCATACAGAGAATCCAAAGTTTAAATATCAAATAAAAACCCCGACGAGTCGGGGTTTTTATTTATCTATTTACATATTCACCAACAAGGTATTTATTTCCCGAAGAATCAAAGGCATAAACCTGAAGCTTTTTATTACTTGGGAAATCT
>JAZRPU010000020.1:0-3531 GCA_045649365.1 Eubacteriales bacterium
GTGGGCTTTTTCTGTTCCCATGTGTCTTATAGGGCAATCAACAAGCTTTAGGCCAGACTTAATAGCTCGTTTTCTTATTTCCTTTGTTTTTTCGGGATCAGAAATCCCTTCAACCTTAGTGTCTGCTCCAAAATCAAGATAAATCTTATCTGTATAATTAATCAGATTTTGTGTTTCCTCTTGACCAATAAGCATGGGAAGATCGCCACCTACTTCATAACTTAAAGAAAGCTTACCATCAGAAAAAGCTCCTGCACCTGAAAAACCTGTTGTAATATTACATTGTTTGCAATTCACACAAACATTTGTATTTTTCTTTGGACAAAATCTTTTCTCAACGGGCAATCCTTTTTCAAGAATGCAAATTTTTCCTTCAAACTTATTTTTAATAAGTTCCAATGCAGTAAAAATTCCCGAAGGACCTGCTCCGATTATTAAAACATCGTATTTCATTTTTGCTCCTCCAAATATAATTTTACTCAAAAATATTAAATTAGTCTGAAAATTACTATATCAATCAATAATATATTTTATAATTTCTCCCTTTTCGTATATAACTTTGACCCATAAATTTTTAGAAGAAAAATAGTAATCAGCTTGTCCTGAAAGTTCTCCTGAAGAAAAACTTCCTTTTGCTATATCACCATTTGAATAAGTCAAAGTTCCGTTTCCGTTTTGAAGCCCATCGCTAATTTCTCCAATGTATATAGACCCGTCGGGATAAGTAATTTTACATTCGGTATCATTCATTATACTATTTTCAAATTTACCTTCATATTTTTTTCCATCTTTCCAAACATAGACACCATATCCGCTACAGAAGCCTTGACTCCAATTTCCTGTATACGAGTCACCGTTTGCATACGTCAATACGCCATATCCATCTCTTTTATCATCAACAAAGCTACCAACGTATTTATCTCCGTTAAGCCATTGAAAAGTTCCCTCTCCATGCTTTAATCCATTTATCATCGTTCCACTAAAAAGATTTCCGTCAGAATACTCATAATCACAAAATCCACCAGGTTGACCGTTTGTAAACGTGCCATTTATAATATCACCATTAGCACAATACAATACCCCTTCCCCATTCAACTGATTATTCTTGAACATTCCCTCATAATAGCTACCGTCTGAATATTCAATTTTCCCCAATCCGTCATATTTTCCATTTGAAAACACGCCAACGTATCTAATACTGTTTTCAACAACGTGTTCTCCTGAACCATTAGGTATATTGTTTATTAAATACCCTGTGTATATGCCGCCTTTCCAGGATATTGTACCATAATCATTTATTTGTTCAATTGATTCTTCTTTTGATAGATTTTCTGATGATAAGTCGCTAACCAAAGAATCATCGTGATGAAAAATTGATTCATTTTGAAAGAAAATAAAGCAAAATATTGAAATTGAAAAAATCAGAATTGAAGCTGCTATTCCATATCCAATTTTATTTACTCGTTTTTTCTTTATTCCTGCCGCTAAAAAAACTTCATCTATAAAAAGCTTTTCGTCCTTGTTAACAGACTTAAATCTTTTTACATTCATACTCAATCTATCTTTTTTGAATGGAAAACATATTATACGTATTACCCAAAAAAAAGGAAGTAACAGAGGAAGTTTTTCCAAAACATCGTATCTTCTTTTCATAAAAGACAAAGGAGGAAAAATTCTTGAAATAATATTTGACATTCTGCTTCCATCGCCCGATTGGTTAATAAAAGAAATCTCATCTGTTCCATGAGTTTTACATTTGAACAAATACTTTTCGATTATTTTACTTTCTTTGCTTTTTTCTTTTCCAAGGAAAATACTGTTTACTAAAGCTCTTATACTTTTTTCAAATTCTTTCGCATTAAACTTTTCAAGTTCTTTTTTTATGTAAGAGAAATCAAGAGTTGAAATATTCTTTTTTAATAAATACCAAATATCAATAATCGGTCTGATGCCGATTCCAGAATTTTTAAAATGCTTTAACATGTGAGCAATTGTAAAAATATATAAATCCTCATCAGTAAGCAAATATGTGTGATTTAAGCCTTTAAGAAGATTTTTTTTATTCCAGATATTTGAATAAAGTTCAGTTTCCTCTAAATCATATCCCCATAATGCATGATGAAGTTCAACAAGAACACCGTTGCAATCTTTGAAAATATCTTGATAACTATTTGCTTCTTGAAACTTAATATTAAGACTTTCAAGAACATTCGTAGCACTTTTTCTTTGTTCTTTTTTCACAAGGAAATCCAAATCACTCATCACGCGCAATTCAGGTGACGGATAATATCCTTGAATAACCGCCCCTTTCAATATAAGAAAATCAATTTGATTTTTCTCAAAAGCAGATGAAATTTTAAGCAATAAATCATTACGCGCGGCGCACATAAAGAACGCTTTTTGATAATAATATTCCAGCTTCTTCTTTGATTCTGTTTCTACATCGGAGCGTTTTTCTATCGCTTTATAAAGGAAGCATCCCAAACCTTGCTCCATAGCAAGAAATGAGATATAACGCCAATCAACGACAGAAAAATCAACGTTTATCTCTTTTTCGCAAATATAAGAACTGATTATCTCTAAAAGCAATTCATTTTGATATTCTTTATCTATTGTTATTTTTGAACAATCTTTATTTTGCATAATCTTCCTTTTGTGTTAAAGCTTCTCTTCAGTCAAAAGACCATTTTCAAGTAGTGATAAAACAAAAGGTTTAATATCATTATAGGCAATTTCTGCAGAAACGTCATATTTCTCAATTACTCTATCACATGCATTTTCCAAAGAAGACCCATTTTCAAAAATTTTCCACAAAAACGGACCAATTCCTGTCAACTTCATCATGCCATTAAATTTCGGGCAATTCTCTGATACAGGAATTATAACAGAAACACCTGAAATAGTCTGCATAGAATAATCAGGATTAGTTCTATAGAAAACACTCATACAAAACCTCTCACTAAATAATAAATAAAATCTTTAAAATCCTAAATTTTATATTATCACACATGATAATAAAATTCTATCTAAAAAAAGTTAACAATTAGTTATATAATTTCTCAAACATAAAAATGAACATGAAATCTCTTGACAATTGAGCATGATTTTGATATAATTTTTGTGAAATAAAAATGTATCGGAGATAACTGTAATGAACGGACTTGCATACCAACAGTTCAGCGCAATAGTTCCTTTTTTATTTGTGCTGTTTCTTGGTTTTATATGTGGAAAATCCAAAATAATAGAAAGTAGTGCTGTTAAAACATTTGGTCATGCTGCTTTCAATTATCTTACTCCTTTTATGGTAATCAATTTATTACAACAAGAAAGAGGGAGCAAAAACGGTTCAGAATTAATGTGGGCAATTTTGTCTTCGGTAATAATTTTTGCCTTGTATTTTGCAATAGCATATTTATTTTTCCTTCGGAAATCAAAGGACACGTCCGCTGTATATGCTTGCTCCCTGTGTTCAACAGCAATATCAATTTTAGCATATCCGCTGTTGTCAAACATTCCTGAAATCAATGCAGG
>JAZRPU010000021.1:0-6781 GCA_045649365.1 Eubacteriales bacterium
CATTCTGCTTTGATTGTGTCAACTCTTTCATCTGTTTCGGTATCATTAACGTAAAGTCTGTAATATGCAGCGAAACGGTTAGCAGAATAAGCGCCATAAGTTTCTTTAAATCTGCAATAAATATCAAACCAACGATCCAAAGTTATAACTTCAGGAACAAGATATTTAACAGACAAACGACCGATAACATATTCAACACGAAGACCGCCTTTAATGTTTTTGGTTGTTATCTGTCCGTATTGAACAGCATCTTTGTAGCTATAGAATGTTTTTTCAGAAGAACCTTCTGTAAATTTAATAACTAATTGTGAGAAAAGGTTTTGTTTAATGGTATTACTTGTTGCTGCACTGCTTGTATTCAAGCTGGAGCTTACGTTATAAGGGTTTGATGTCCAATATCCTTTATAATCATAAATACCATTATCTAAAAGCTTATAACCGTTTTCATCTTGTTTTTCACCTTCGGCAGCTTTTTTAAGTTTCAAAACGATAACTTCGCCGGTATATGAATCATTGTAAAGAGCCATACCGTCTTTAACAAGAACAAGCTTCATGCTACCAACAACATCGTTACCAAGGATTCTTGCTTCAAGGGAATTAAAACCAGCTGCCATATATGCAGGGTCTTTAATAGCCCATATATCGTCATAAGTCATCTCTTCTTCTTCATCTTCTGCAAAAGCAACAAATGAAGATGCAGTTGGAAGGAAAAGCGATAAAGCAAGAAGCAAAATCATTACTTTTTTCATTATATTATACATAATTACGTTTTCCTCCCTTCTACATTCGATATGATAATTCAACGTAAATGTTGTATCCTAAGAAGAATACTTTTTGAATTAAGTTGGTAAAAAGTATGCCAATGAACATAATCAACGCCATACCAACAATTGTTCCCAAGGAGGTGATGAGGTTCTTTCCGAGTGAATAATCGTGAACAACCATCATTCCAAAGAAGATCAATGCGCCGGACCAGATAAGACCAAGATTTTGAACAAAGTTCAAAATTGTAAATTCATCAAGTGTCAAAACGTTTGTGAGAATTGTTGAAATAACGATACAGATAAATGCAGGCATCAATGCATAACAAGTTGTTATGTATACGTCTTTCAAGCTTCCTTCACCGTCAAACAAGGTTGTCAAACACCAGTTTGCAATAACCCAAAGTAAAACAGGAAGAACAACGGAAAGAATCTGAGTCAAGAAATGAATACCGTTGAAGTATGGATTATATAAATATCCTTTACCTATTGCATTATAAAGATAACCTAAAATAGTTAAAATGAAAATAACAGTAGCACCTTTTACGGAGCCTCTCTTTTCATGTTTCAAATCCCAGAAACCATCAAAAGGATGATACATTACATGGTAAACATAAAGGAATTCCTCTACTAAAGTACGTTTATCCTTCATCTTCTGACCACGAAGGTTAACTTTCTTTCTGTATTTGCTGAATGCGCTGAATACAACACAAACTACAATGATAAATACAGGAACCATCCAAACACGAGTTTCAATCCATTCCTTACGATATTTAGCGTAAGCGGTTGAATAGTTTTCGGTATCATAAGCATATTTGTAAAGGTCCATTGCTTGCTCATAGTTACCGTCTTGATAATAGCTTTGAGCTATACCAACGTATGCACTATCAAAGTTATTATTGCTACGAAGAATATCAACATAGTAGTCAACTACTTTATCGTATTCTCTATCAAGCTTACTTTGAAGAGCTTCGATAATCAAATCACCGTATGCTGTACGTTTATAAACAGAAATTGTTGATGTAGTATAGTCAAGAAGTAATATTTTTGAGCCTTGGTAAGCAATTGCTGTAAGACCGTTTGTATTAATCTGCCCCAATTGAGTACCAACATCACCGAAAATGTGAAGAAGGTTACCCTGTTCATCGTAAGTGAAAACCTTACTTCTTTTTTGGTCGATAATACTCCATGTTCCAGCTGGTCCAAGGGCAATATCAACTATTTGAGAAGGTCCTGAAATAGAGTTTTCAACGTTAGCTGCTCCATTTGTTGTAATTTCTCCGGAAGGAGGATAGAAGCCGCCTCTTACCAAAACGTCAGTTCCGCTGGGGTTAAGCTTCTTTATAGGAGCATAGTTAGAATCTTTGGAACGTGATGTGATTGCATTCATCAAAGATCCTTCATCAATTGAGTCTGTAGTAACGTATATAAATCCGTCGCTATCAATTGTTAAGTTGTTATATTCTGTAGGAACGTATTTTTCAGACTTTGCTCTTTGTTCATCTGTTTGGAACATTCTCCACATATACTGGAATACGCTATATGTAACCTTTTGAGCACCGATAAATCCGTTGAAGGAGCTATCTCTGTTCATTGAAATTACACCATAGTTCGTTGTAGAAGAAACAACGTAAATACGTCCTGCTTTATCAACAGAAACTGCAACAGGAGTATAAACACTCTTGTCGGGGATAACTTCACTATCAGGTTCGGAAACTACACATTTGAAATTACCCATTTTATCAAAAATAACAATTCTTGATTTTCCTGTATCGGCAACATATATCTCTGATTCGGTAACAAAAACACCTTGAGGTTTGCTGAGTGAATCTGGAACACCGTTTTCGTTAATGAATGTACTTATAACCAATCTGAGATTATATTCATCATCAAGACAAACGATACGGTTATTACCTACGTCAGCTAAATAAACATGATTAAGGTTATCAACAAAGACATCACCAATATTACTGAGAACGCCAAAGCTTTCTGCAGTATATTTTCCATTGTGAACGTTAGTTTCAGTTATTGATTTAACGATAGTTTCTGTGCTTATATATTCCAATGGAACATAAGCATGAGGGCTTTCAGTCATTTCACCGAAAACGTCATAAGTGTAAGAAGTATAAGGAACAAGTGCTTGCGCCGTAACACTTCCAAACGTCAAGGCAAGAATGACTGTAAGGAGAAGAGTTTTTAATATTTTTCTTTTCATTAATAATCCCTCCTTAATCTTTCATACCTGATGTTGACATTGTTTCAATAACGTTACTTTGAGAAACAACGAAAACTATAATCGGAACTGCCATCATAACAACTGCAGAAGCGGAGCCTGCACCGGCACGGGAAATACCTGCAGATACAACCTGGCTTATTGCATAGTTGAAGGTTTTGAGCTGCTCACTCTGAATGTAGATTGTTGCACCAGAATTCCAAAGGTCTTTAAAGCAGAAAATAATCAATGTAATCCATGCGGGTTTAACCATAGGCATTGCTATTTTCCAGAAAATAAGGTTTTCTGATGCGCCTTCAAGACGAGCGGATTCAAGAACAGCATCTGTAACTGATGTTTCCATAAACTGTTTCATCAGATACAAACCGTATGTTGTACAGAATGCAGGAACTATTACAGCAAGATATGTATCTACCCAGCCGAGCCAGTTCATGATGATGAAGTTTGTAATACCTGTAACTGTGGAGTTAAACATAAGTGAATAAACAATAAGTTTAAACATCCATTTTCTTCCGGGGAATTTAATCTTTGCGAGTGCGTATGCTGCATACGCTGAACAGATAACGTTACCAAAAGTACCTAACAAGGAAATCAAAATTGTATTGAATATGTATCTTGAAAAAGGTACCCAAGAAGTGCCCATCAAACGGAACAAATCTTTAAAGTTATCTAAAGTTGGGTTTTGAACAAAGAATCTCGGTGGATACATCCACAATTCATCGAGAGGTTTAAGTGATGAAGAAATCGCGTAAACCAATGGAAGAACCATTACAGCACCAAAAAGAGCGAGAATAAAATTTATACCAAAATCGCCGCCAGCAGAACGGTTAAGACGTTTAGGTTTGTCGCCTTTTTCGGCTTTATTAAAAAGTTTAATGGCCATTTTATTCTCCCACCTTTCTGAGTAATTTGTTTACCAATATGTTTGCACCAAACATCATCAAGAAGAGCAAGGTTGCGATTGCAGATGAATAACCAATCTCAAAACGCTGTCCGCCATAGTCATCAAGGTGGTGCATTATGGTATGTGCACAATAGTTAGGGCTGGGGAATCCAACAAGCGCTGTTATGATACCGCCAAATCCGAATGAACCTGTGATTGCAAGGATAGCACCAAGCATCAACTGAGGACGCATGGTAGGTAATGTAATATACCAAAGCTCTTGCCAACGGTTTTTGATACCGTCAACTGCACCAGCTTCATAAAGGGATTTATCAACAACCTGGAAACCTGCAATAAAGGTAAGGAAGGATGTACCCAAGCTGGTCCACAATGCAACTGCAATTACAAGTGGGAAAATATATTCTTCATCCTGGAACCAAAGAATTGGTTGAGATACGATATTAAGTCGCATGAGCCAAGAGTTAATAAGTCCGTATTGGTCAGATGCGAAGAAATATGTCCAAATAAGGTATGCGTTTCCTGAAATTGAAGGTGCATAGAAGAGCAACGTTACAACAGCACGTACTTTGGGTCTGAGCTCGTTGATAAACCAAGCAAAGAACAATGAGAGCATGTAAGATGCAGGTCCTGTTACACCAGCGAAAACGAAGGTATTCTTAATAGCAATAAGGAATATATCGTCTTCAAGGAACAATCGAATATAGTTTTGAGCATATACTATGTCAGGCCATTCCAACATATTAAAGGTTGTGAAGCTGAGAACAAACGAGAAAACTACGGGAATAACAGTGAAAAGGAAGAACAATATGAAGAATGGAGCTATCATTACGTAAGCAACCCAATTATTCTTTATTTCACTAAGTGTCCAACTTAATTTGGAGATATCTTTGCGAGCAACAACTTTTTGTTCTGTCGCAACAGCTCCGCCTTGGGTAGGTTCGTTGTTTTCTGTTGTGTTTTCTGCTTTAGTCTTTTCTTTAGACATTTGCGACCCTCCCTGCCACTTTATTATTAAGGGGTTTGCTGCTTAATGTGTTATTTTGAATTTCAACTTTTGTACTAATCGAATGTTGCATTTTCAAAGTCCCCCGATGTACAAAGTCCAAATTCTTTACGCTTTCTGTCAAACTCTGTATTGATATCATCAATATAATTTCTGAGAGCTTCAACAGGGTCAGCATCTTCGTTATAAACGGAAAGGAATGCGAATCCGCAGTAACGACCAATGATATATCCACCGGGATATTCAGGAGTCAAGGTTACGTCTTGGAACTGTGCAAAAAGGTTATCATATTCTGATCTTGACCAAGGCATATTGTAGAGAGCCTCAAGGTTAGCAGAACCATATTTTGCAGAAGGTCCGAGAAGTGCTTCAAGTTCGTTACCGTAGTCACTCTGTACTTGTGCAGATGTCCACCATTGAATGAATGTCCATGCAGCGAAAGCTTTATCATCAGAGCAACCTCTGAGAATTGTTGTACCGTTTACACCACCGAGAGATGTGTTTGTTATTGTACCGTCTTTATTGAGATAGCCGGGCATTGGTGTAAATTCCCAAAGTCCGTTAATTTCCGGAGCAAATACAATAAGCTGGTTATATGCATCATAGCCGCTCCATGCCAAAGGCATATCACCTGTACGGAAACGGTTTGCAAAGTCATAAGAAACAGGGAAATCATACATTGTGAACAACTTACAAGCTTCTTTAAAGGATGCAAGTGAAGCGTCGCAATCGAGATTGATGGTCATACCGTCTGTTTTAGGATATGTGTAAGTATAAGTTCCATCACCGTTATCTTTTACATATTTGTATTCATAATCAGGACGATTATTTTCGGTATAAGTTACTTGGTATGTGTTGTTTGTTTCTTCTAACCAATCACCGAATTCATCCATGTAATGTTCATAATATGTTTTTCCGTCTTCTGCCAATTTTCCACCATAGTTATAAAGTGTTTCGCCTTGTTGATACATCCAAGTTAAAGAAACGCCTGTACCTGTGGGGAAACCAATATCCATTTTGTTTGCATTGAGTGTATAAATAATGTCGTAAAGTTCATCCCACGTTCTTGGAACTTCAATACCCAATTCAGCAAAGATATCTTTTCTGTAGAAGAGCATTGTAAAGCTCATGCTTTCGGGGATAGCGTAGGTTACACCATACATTGAAAGAGGAATTGTTGCAGCATCAGCAAAACGTGCTTTTACTTCTTCGTAGGAATCTACATCATTGAAGAATTTGCTATACAAAGGATCGTCTTGGTATTTCTGCATTCCCTTTTCTGTGAAGTCAAAACCTATTTTACGAAGGTCAGGGTCATCAGAATCTGCATTAGGGTTGTTAACAGCTTTTACTGCATAACGTATAGCATAGTTAATTACTGTGCCTGAGTCAATTGCAAATGTAACGTCGGGACCTGTTCCTGCAAGAATTGAAGGAAGGATTGAGCCGCCAACAACGATTTTCATTTCAACATTGATTCCAGGATATTTTTCTGCAAAATCATTATCAATAAGGTCACGAATGATTTGAGCAGTATCTCTTGAAGAAGATGTCCAAACGAGAAGTGATTTTGCTTCTTCAACTTCGCCTTCATTCTCTGTAAAGCTTCCAACTGTGGTGTAGTCAGAGAAGAAAGACATTATAAATCTCTTAAGTTCGCCCCAAAGAGATTCCCAGAATCCACCTTCTGAAGGAGGTGTTGCCTTATCAGGAGCTTGGAAAAGAATGTAGTCAACATCAAGAGGCTGTGACTGTGTGGACGTTATCCATGTACCAAGTGAACCGATTTGTGCTTTAAGGTCACCGAGCATGCCGGCCAGCTTTGTAGGTCTTGTTCCCATTTGCTCAAGTATGTAAGCAGTTTTATCAAGAACTACTGA